>NZ_JBSRDC010000001.1:0-43162 GCF_055145285.1 Salinivirga sp.
AATGTAGTGAGGACCCTGTAAAAGAGCTGTTTCGAATCTCTGCCGGTGCATTCCTTGATTTAATGTGGGTATGGGTATTGATGAAATTCACGTTATCGAAGGTAACCATCTGGCCATTATATATTTCTAAACCGCCCTGATTATTGTGGGTTAGGTTACTGAAGGTCACGTTTTCTAAGTTATTGAGGTTGCCGCGTATGGTGAGGGTGTTGGGGTTCGGACTACCTTCAATATGAACTCCCTGAGCTATTTTTAAAGTATGGAATGCTAAGTCACCATCAATGGATAAATTTTTGTTTAACTGAACCGGAATGTCAAATATGCCATCTTTTAGGGTAATATGATTTCCCATGAATACAATTTCGCCAGAACCTGTAAAATTAAAGTTTTTAACTGTTGCGGAATCCTCAATAATTAATTTAGCATTATCATGTAATACTATTTGCCCGATATCGAAATTAACTAATGAATTTGATCTGATTACTAATTCTGAGTTGTCATAGAAATGCATTGTTCCTTTAATAACAGCATCTCCAATAATATGTAGGTTGCCATTTATTATAATTTCTCCGCCAGTAATTAATTCTCCATTTTGAATTGCTAGCACTGCATCGGAATTAATTGTTAAAGAAGAATTATTTGCGATAAACGATTTGTCTTTAATGAAAAGAGTATCACTCAGTATAGCTGTATTATGTCTTATATATTCATTATACCAGTATGTGTTTTGAGAGTAAGATTCTGTTGTGTTATCTGAATTGAAATTATTCCAATTGACTGTTTTATAATAATTTTCATCAAAAGGCCCAAAAGCTGCATCTGAATCATCACTGTCCGGTTCATCAGGGCATGGGGGACAATTGGCTGGTTTTGGACCAATACCCCAATTATAATAACCATCTCCGTCTGCGTCAAGTATTTGAGGCGTTAAATTTGGGTTAAGTAGGTCTTCGACTAATCCAGGAAAGTATCTAATTCTTTTCATGTTGCCATACTCACTCGATGAGATTAAATAAACATAACCATTATGATTATCTGCTGCTGTTCTTGTGTTTTTAAGAATCCAATAAGTTTCTTCGATATATGGATTGCCTGGTTCAACAACAAATGGAGCATAACCATTGCCGGCATCAATAGTCATCCCTTCTCTAATTATACCATACCCTATTAAACTCATTGCATGGGTTCCAAATACAACACTCATTGGGCCATGAGTAATTAATGTATCTTTTACCCCTTCTTCATCATAAGAGTAGGATTGATAATCTGCTATTTTTACTCTTGATTCAGGAGAGGTGCATTTAACGGAGCAACTACATGTGTCATTAATATAAGGGAAGCAACTTTCATTTACAACTCCAAAGTCTCTAATATATTCTGCTGTATTTGTAGTATAACCACCAGTGTAACATGTATTGTCTGCATATGGAGAACATTCCATTATTTCTTGTTCAGAAAGGTTATAGTCTAAATGTTGATTGTAGTACAAATTCATTTTAGCTTCAACACTGTTGGTTACACTAAATAAAAAGCAACCCTTAAAGCATCTATTCCATGGTGCTCCATAATTGCCTCTCTGACAATGTATTTTTGTCATCCAACCATTTCCTTGATCACAAGTAACCACACCAACGCCATTTTCCCAGTATGTATCAAAATTATTGTCGAAGTATGGTGAACTTTCATTCATCGCACCATGTTGATATCTCCAATCAAACTCAGGTACATTGGTGCTTGTATATGTCTTGTTCTCATAGAAAGCCGGTGGATAAGCTGCAAATATCCCTTTATCATAATAACCAAATCCATAACTTAGTATATCGTCTGTTGGCATTTGATTTCTATCGCTATAATAATAGTTATTTTCGTTAATATTGGCACGCCAGAAATACCCCAGATTTGACAAATTAACATTTAGTTGATTTATTTTGTTCTGGATAACAGTATTTTCAGAAGGAATATTAAAACCTGATGAAGATGCTGCATCTGGAAAAAACTGGACATAATTTAAATGCACAGAAGCATCAACCAAAACAATCTTTAAATCACGTAAACTGACTCCATTTATTTTTGACAGTTCTTCAATGTTATAGACATCGTAATTACCAGGAAGATAAAGTGGGTAAAATAATTCAGTAGCAAGGATCTCATTGTCATATTCGTCAACAAATAAAATGCGCGCTAAGCTGTTCTTTCCATTTAATGTAATTTGTGCCTCCATAGCGGCTGTATATATATTACCAATGTTTTTGTTAGCGAGGTCAATTATCTCTGTACTTGTGAATGTTTGATTTATGACTATCTTTTGACTATATGTATTAATAGTTACAAAAAGAAGCAAAATATGAAATATTTTTCTCATAGCTAATTTGTTATAAATAGTTTAATTGTTTTTGATGTTAAATCAGAAGTTTGTATACTTAAAAGGTATATACCGGTGTTCAGATTATTGTATTGTATTCTACCATCAGCATTAATATTACCCGTTAAGATGGTTTGGCCAAACGCATTTATTATACGATATCTGTTATTGCCAATTGTAGGCAACCCATCTACCTGAATGGCATTGTTTTTAGTTTGATATGCGTTTATTTGTACAAAATTATTTTCATTTATGGAGGTTGTATTAATGTAACAACTCGAAAAGTCACTATTCATATATAAAAGCTCATCATTTTTATAATAGCATACCAACGTCCTTATAACTCCTAACATGCAATAATTTTTTGGTTCAAAAATACCAGATTTGCTGCCAACACCTTCTATATGATATACAGGTTCCGAAAGATTGTCATAATCATCTAGTTCTTGTAAAAATCGATACTTTCCTGCAAACTCTATTGTGTCTGTCTCAGTGACAGTTATTGTGCATATATCTTCAATGGTAAATAAAGTATCGTTAATAGTTAAATTAAAATCATATAATAAAATATGTTCAGAATTGTATGAGTCTTTATAATACACTTTTTTGTCTTTTTCGCATACATATCCAACTTGTTCCCAATTACTGTATAATGAATCTCTGCTTTGCCAGGTTTTATACCATGTAACGGTATCTTCAATTACCTTTTCTTTAATTTTATAAGCATAGGTTTCGCCTATTCCGGGTGGATTAATTGTGGAGTGATAGAAAACCACCCACATTTTTGTGGTATCTACAATAGGCTCATATTCTTGTCCATAAATGAAGTTAGTCGCTAATAATAAACCTAGAAGGGAGACTAAACTTCTAAGTCTTCCAAATTTCGGTTTTTTTTGTACTGCACTTCGTGTTTTTAAATTTTTCATGTTTTTGTAATTTTGATATTAATGGTCATAACTTGTCCCGCCAAATATGGCAGGATAGTCTCCCCCGCTGCAAGCGAGGGAGCTCGCCATGTTAAGTCCTACGTACACCACAGACTGTTTGTAGTTTCGTTACAATTATGCTCGTGCCTTGCTTCGCCGATGCTATGCAAAGGCGCAGCCTTGCTCCGCCATCCGCGTTCGCTGAAGCTATAGCAGAAGCGAAAACTACGCGAAGGCGCAGTGTGTCTTATTTTTAGTCATGGCTTGTTTCATATTTTTAATTTTTTTTGTGGGAATTTTTGATTTGTTCCCGGATCTTTATTGCACATAAGTTTTAACTTTGTGGATTGTACCGGGATGAAAGGGAGGAGCCTGCCGCCTGGCCAGGAAGCTTGCAGGCAGTGCTCTTCCCCCGTCCGGTACTCTCCGGTTCTACTTTTAGTTTATAGCAATAGCTATTATTAAATTTGCCATTCTAATATTTGGGTATTTTCTATTTTCATTTAAAACTTTGCTTTGAAATAATACACATTAAGCAAAAAAAGCATGATATTACGTTTGTGTTTGGTATTAAATTTTGTATTTTACTATAAATTTCCGAATACATTTAAACAAAAACAATTTTTTCAAAGAGTATTTTTCAACAAATTTAGCATCTTTTGTTTGCAAAAATATAGCATTGCACAACAGTGTGTTATAAGTTAAACTATTGTTCTTGTGTTCGACATAATCGAAACCAAAATAAACAATGTTATCGAAGGTTATTTTTTACAAATCATCAAACCTACAAAACATAATAAAAGAGAATTTGAATGAACGGATTTCATTATCTGGATTAAAAATATCTCATGCAGATAAGTCACCGGGTGAATTGTGCATTGCCAATTATACATAGCCATCTTTCCCGAACGGTTATAAGGTATTCACCAGGTGACTTTCAGGCTTTTGGGCTGAGTCACGGTGCGAGGCTTTATTCCGGCCTCACGCATTAATTTTCTTTCACGAGCACTGATCAGGAAACCCGCACCGGGTCACGATATTGGCGGCAAGTCATCTGGTGAATTAGCCAATACCTACTGACCGATTCAAGCTGTTTCGAGAAGGTACAACAAAAGCATTCACCAGATGACTATAACTCCAGCGCAAGGCTTTTTTCCAGCTTCCCGCATTAATTTTCTGTCACGAGCACAGATCAGGAAACCCGCACTGAGTTAGGCGATTTGCGGCAAGTCACCGGGTGAATTGTGCATTGCCATTTATACACAGCCATCTTGCCCGAACGGGTATAAAGAATTCACCCGGTGACTTTCAAGCTTTTGGGCGTGTGAGGGCTTCGCTAAGAGTGAAACCCTCCCTGTTTGGGGGGGGTGTCTGTCGTATGCCGGCAAGGAGCTGGCCTCCAAGTATTTAGATTATTCGCAACAGCCAGCGCTGAAAAATATCTCAGGTACTGCAGACAAGTCACCGGGTGAACTGTGCATTGCCATTTATACACAGCCAACTTGCCCGAACGGTTATAAAGTATTCACCAGGTGACTTTCAGGCTTTTGGGCGTGTGAGGGCTTCGCTAAGATTGAAACCCTCCCTGTTCGGGAAGTGTCTATCGTATGCCGGCAAGGAGTCGGGATTCGATTATTTATTTTCCGTTCCGGCCTGCGCTTAGTCACGGCGCGAGGAATCTGGCTATGTTTTCAAAATCATTTTCTTCCCAAGCAGAGAACCTGGTACTCGCACTGTGACTAGCCTGACACAGGTATGTGCACCCCTGAACTTTACCAATTGGAGGCCGACCACGGGATTCGATTAATTAAAAGAGGCTAAACAAAAACCTCGCCCTTAAGGTAGAGTGTGGCTTTACCGGCGACCTCTGTTCGGTTGCCGAGGTCTTTGCAATACAGCACTCCGCCCCTCGCTGAGAGTTGGTGGGAAACCAGCGATGTTTTGTTCAGTTTTTGGCTCCAGTAAGGCACCAACGAGGTATGGGCAGAACCTGTTACAGGGTCTTCGTCCACACCAATGGCCGGAGCGAAAAACCGGGTTACAAAATCGCTTTCATTACCAGGCGCAGTCACAATTAACCCGCGTGCATCTAGCTGAGCAAGTGCCCCCATGTCGGGTTTCATCTCCTTCAAAACTTGCTGATCATCGAAAACAGCCATCAGATCTGTGCGGCCATGGAACAATTCTGCTGGTTTGTGTCCTAAAATATTGGCCACAGCATCGAATTGGGCTTTTTCGGGCTTGAGTTGGTCGGCGGGTAAGTTTAAAGCATAAAGGTCGTTTTTCAATTCCACTGTAAGCGTACCACTGAGTAAAGTTTCAAATGTAAACTGTCTGGCGTGTTTTTGCACAAACTCTGCCAACACAAAGGCTGAGGCGAGGGTAGCATGCCCACACAAAGCAACTTCTGTTAGGGGTGTAAAATACCTGATTGATGCAAAACCCATCTGCGGAAATACAAATGCGGTCTCGGCAAGATTATTTTCAGCCGCTATTTGCTGCATTAAAGATTCGTCTATTTCCGATTCCAAAATGCAAACCGCAGCCGGGTTACCACCAAAAAGCTTTTCGCTGAATGCATCGACCTGGTATATTGCTATTGACTCCATAGTGCAGCGTGTTTGGGTTATAGTAAAAAGCGCATGACTTAGTTAAAAGATGCCTCAAGTTTATCGACCAATTGATCTACAAATTGTGTAAGCGGTTTTTTGGCCACCATTTTCAGCATAGGGTTCAAATCGGCGTGTAGGGTAACCCGCACGCGTGTATCAGCTTCGTCAACCTCTTTTAATTGAATCCACAGGTAAAATGTAAAAGGTACAGACTCATCGCTGGCAATTTTCACCATATCGTTCTCCGTACGCTCAACAATGCGCATACCAAACTCACCGTTGCTCCCCATAGCAAACTTGCATGAATCAGCATCAGCGTGCACGACCTTCATTTTATCGTCGGGTGGTGTAATATTTTCGAGTCGCGAAAAATCTGATATAGTATGATAAACCCTTGCTGCGGGGGCATTTAACTTGCCTATTCTACTTTCGTGTTTTAACATAAGTTTTTCTCAATTTTTAGTTCGACCAATTTTCAGGATCTTCCTGCCATTCTGCCAAAACAGACATCTCTGTACGGGGCAGCAGTTCTTCCTCCACGGCCATATCAATTAAAGTATTATAATCGGTAAGAACAGACCATTCGCAATTTGCAGCACTAAATGTATCAAATGCCTTTTGGAAACCGTAGGTAAAAATGGCAATCAAACCCTGTACTTTCATACCCTGATCTCTCAGTGCCTCAACAGCTTTTACACTGCTACCGCCGGTGGAAACGAGATCTTCAATTACAACCACTTTTTTGCCCGGTACAACATCGCCTTCTACGAGGTTTTGCATGCCGTGCCCTTTGGTTTTCGATCTCACATACAAGAAAGGCAGGTTAAGCGCATCAGCCACCAACGCACCATGCGCAATTGCTCCTGTAGCCACACCGGCTATATAATCCACATCGGCATAATCGGCCTTAATTTTTTCTACAAAAGCATCGCGTACTATTTTTCTAACCTTCGGATACGATAGAATTTTGCGGTTATCGCAGTATATGGGCGACTTCAGGCCCGATGCCCATACAAATGGATTTGAAGTTTCCAGCTGAATTGCGTTAATTTGCAATAAAGATTGAGCTATTTTTTCATTAATTGGTTGACTCATGAATCAGATTTATAAAATATTTTACGATAAGGTAACCTTACATATTATTCCGGAAACTGAATTCCAGCGCTACAAAAATAGTGGTTTTTATGAATTTAAAGATGTTAAGGGTCATCTTGATAAACTTTTAGAACATAATTTTGCTCAAAGCGAAAAACAATATTTCATAACTGCTAAAGATACTGACGATACTTTTGAAGCATTAAAAAAGCATTTCATTTTTATTGAAGCAGCAGGTGGTTTAGTAAGAAATGAATTTAATGAAATATTGACGATGGTGCGCAGGGGGTTGAACGACTTACCTAAAGGGAAATGCGAAAAAGATGAGCCTATAGAACAAACCGCTTTAAGAGAAGTTGAGGAAGAATGCGGAGTAAAAAAATTAACGATTAATGGCTTTCTAACAGCAACTTACCACATATACCCATACAAAGGGAGTTATGCTTTAAAAAAAACATGGTGGTACAACATGCAAGCGCCAAAACAGGAGTTGTATCCACAAGTTGAAGAAGATATCACCGAAGTAAAGTGGTTGTCTGTTACCAAAATCAATGCGTTTACATCCAATACATTTCCAACCCTGCTCGAAGTACTTCAAAAAGCGAACCTGATACCTTAACGATTGTTTCTATATCGTTCCCGCTCACGGTGTTTGAGTATTTTGAAAAAATAATACTCAAAATTGCCATTAGGTCCGGGGGTAGGATTCATGGCCAGGTTACCTTCAGGGTTTAGTAAAAAATAGGTGGGATATGCCTTAACATTGTACTCCTTCAATATTTCTGTGTTCGTATTACCGTTAAGCAAGCGCCAGTTGTACTGGTGCATGTCGAAATATTTTTTTGCCTTTTTAAATCTACTACCGACGTTGATACTTACGATCTTCAGCACTTCTTCTTGCTTATCGCTAAGTTGCTTAAGCTGCGGAAGGATTTTTTGCACAGCAAAGCTCTCAACGTTAATAAAATTCAGCAATATAAACTTGTCACCTTTTTGCGGAAAAGAGAATGCAAGCGTGTCGCCCATTGTAATACGAAAAGCTGGTGGCGGAAAGCCTTTTTGAAGTTTTTTGCTCTTTTCAATAATGCGTTGCACAATTTTACGATGACGTGGAATTTTAGTTTGTAACCTGACCGAATCGAGTGTTTGATAAAGGCTGCTTTTGGGGAAAGTGTTTTTATACAATGCATCGTTTAGCCCCTTTATGAATACCAGTTCCCGCAATGTATCGTTTCTCAGTGCCAAATTATTGGCCAGCGTGCGCATACTACGCTGATAACTTTTAGCTCTGACAACATTGTATGCGATATCTTCGCCATCGGCTGTTGTAGCATAATACTCAATATAGTTATCAAACATTTTATTGAATAGCTCAAAGTAGGCGGGGTTAGTATACAAAATGGGTTGGTCGAGATAGTAATCGCGTACCACGTAATTGTAATCATTCAAGTAGGCAATATGCAACAGCTCAGCTATTTTGTATTTTTTATATCCCTTAAAAAACCGATTTTGTTCTCCTTTTTTAAACAAGGAGTCCAGAAAAACTACCATTGAATCCACGTCACTGCCTTGACGCTTGCGGCGTATTTGTCTAAAATTATTAACCAGGTAATCGTTGTAAATAAGGTCAAATTCAGTAATAAGATGATTCAACTCAGTTGGATGGCTATTTTCCAATCCAAAAAAGAATTTACTTGGTTGAAAAAATGGGTTTAAACTATCGACCTTGGTCATTTGCCTGTACCCGGGCAGTTTAAGCTGATATGTTTTGCCGGGCATCACAAAAAGGCTGCCTTCCAGGGCACCTGATTCCACATAAATTTGCCTGGGTTCTTTAATGACTATAGGGACATTCAGCTTGCCACTATCGCCAAGTATTACATCTGCTACTTCATGTTTAACGGTAGATATATAATCTGCATAATACCAAACGCGGACAGGTTTATTGGCCCAATCGGTCCTTTGACCAATGAGTCTTGTAGTATCCTGTGCATTTGCAAACCCGGGCAGAATAAACCATAAACTAAAAATCGCCGTGAATAGCTTCCGGAATAAAAGATTTGATATCTCCTCCATGTTTATAAATATCTCTTAGAATAGTTGATGAAATAGGTGTCAATTCTGGGGTAGTGAGAATAAAAACAGTTTCAATTTCGTTCATGAGCGCCTTATTCATTTGCGCTATACTGCGTTCATACTCAAAATCAGCTCCTGTTCTTATACCCCTCAATAAAAATTTAGCGCCTATTTCACGACAAAAATCTATTGTTAACCCTTCAAAACTCTGAACTTCAATGCTTTCGTACTGCTTAAAAGTTCTTTTTATCCAGTCTATGCGTTTTTCTAACGGAAAAAAGCCTGGTTTATTGGCATTGGTTCCTACGGCCACAATAATTTTATCGAACAAATCAATTGATCTTTTTACAACAGATTCGTGTCCACGGGTTATTGGGTCAAAAGACCCCGGGAAAACTGCAACTTTTTCCATATTTTATTTAATCAATGTGTCAAAATTATAAAATATAAGCTTGGCAACAAGCAGAATTTATCAGGAAATAGCTTTCTGAGAATTTGAGCTCACAAATAATATGTTACCGAGATTTTCATATCCCTGGAAAACGTCAAATTCCCCAACCTGATCGGCCAATTCATGGTTATTGAATCCGATAATGGTTAAATCTGCGTCTGCCGAATAATGACTTATAATCTCTTTTCGGTTGGTTTCTTCATTTTCATTGACCAACTCAATATTTTTTAATGAAATAGGTAAACGACCGGTTTTTACACGGTTAGCCAATTCAGTCCAGCGTTTTTGTCGATTCTCCGGGTCGGTTAATACAAAAATACGAATTACGCCCCGCTTCCAATCCGGATGCCCGAGAATTACATACGCCATTAATATCATCAGATTAGCATTGGCATAATCCTCTGTTTTGATCCAGAGATGAATCTCACGATGATCGCCAAAACCTTTGTAGGTTGTATTGAGCACACACACGTCAAATCCGGTTGTATTCAAAAGCTTGTAATTACTCATGGTATCGGTAAGCCGCTCCGGGTCGGTACGCGAAAACTCAAATATAATCATGTTGTTATGCTTACCGGAAACGGTTCTTAACTGAATTACCTGTGCTATTGCAGATGTAAATGAAGGGCTAATGATGGTATCGAGATAGATACGGTTTTTATTTCCGGAAGCCAGTTTAATTAGCCGCTCCATGACCTTATCGGCCTGTTTACTGGTATTGTCGTTTAAGTATCCCTTAATAAAATGAATGTAGGTGCCGAAACCATATTTATGAGAAATCCATCTCATCAGGTCAAAGGCACTTCTACGATCAAATGTATCTTTTGAAATAGATACAGCGAAGGGTCGCCAGCTATTATCATCCTCTTCTCTGTTGGCACGTTGTGCAAAAATTTGCAAGTTACGACTTAACTGGAATACGACCCCTTTAAAAAGCTTTGCCAGGCCGCGTTTGTCAGGATTTCCGCGGGTAATTATTACATAAATACCGGCCATTAAGACTAATGAAAGAGCTGCATAAGGCAGGTTCATTCTAAACATAAGCCAGATAGACATCAGAGCACCAATAAAGGATAAATACCAGCGGGAACGGAATGTTGGTCTGTAGGATGGGTCTGCCGCAAAATGCTCCAAAAATGAAATTAAACAAATAGCGCCATAAGTAACCATAAAAAACATGGAGATGATTTCCGCTACAAAATTCACATCTCCAATAAATACGAAAAAGAATGCAATAAATATAGTTATTAGAGAGCCATTGAAAGGTTCGTTATCTTTAACTTTCCCTCTGGCCAGCCAGCGACTAATGCCTTTTCCAGGAAATATATCGTCTAATCCTATAGCTTGCAATGTGCGTGGAGCCACCATTATTGAACCCAATGCAGATGACAATGCGGCCGCTGCCAGACCAATAGGAATGATAGGACCCCAAACAGATATCTGCTCCATTATGAATTGGTCTTCGCTGAGCTGTTCTGGGGTTGCCGATATTGCAAACTTATATCCGACAATTAAATAAACAACCAGACCTACTACAGTGGCCCACATTGTACCAGCAGGGATTGATTTACGTGGGTCTTTCAAATCGCCCGATAACCCAAGTCCTGCTGCCAAACCGGTGAAAGCCGGGAAAATAATGGTAAAAACATAAAAAAATGGCGCTGGATTATCCACTGTTTCGTTCAAATTGAACTTTTCAATGCCTTCTACCGGCTCTCCAAACAAAAACATTCCAATGGCTGTAAATAAAATTGCAACCACGACGTAAAGTGCTTTCACGCCTAAATTTGCGCCCCGACGAAGAATTAATACGGACAATATGGCCATGGTTGCCAATGCCACAACCCGTTTAGGAATCAATATCCCATAGTTGTTGTGCACAGTCTGCAAAACGGGTTCAAAAGCTTCACCAAAAGCAATCACATAAAATGCCACACTCACTGCCTGAGATGCAAAAAGCGTTAAGCCAATTGCGCCTCCAATATTAAAACCAAAAGAGCGCGAAATAATGTAATAAGCACCTCCTCCCAGCACTCGCTGATTTGTTGCAATTTCTGCCACAGCCAGCGCAGTGGGGATTGTAACTAAATGGCTGATTAAAACAATGGCTATCACTCCCACCAATCCAACCTGACCCACTGCCCAGCCAAACCGCAAAAACAGAATTGCACCCAATATAGTACTTATGGCCGTTAAAAAAACCGGCAAGGTGCCAAATCCGGCATTGTTGCGAGGTTGCTGCATAAGATTGCTCTAAAATAAGGGATGCAAACTACAAAAAAAATACTGAAAAGAGCTATGTTCTCAGAACTACTCTTCGTCAGCGGTGTATTCTTTATCTGCTTCTGAAAGATTGGCGTTAGCATCATAAGGCATCACATCAACAACCTTTGTAAGCGCAACTTGCTGTATTTCCCAGGGGACAAGTACCTGCTCCAGACTTTTCTCTGCATTTTCCAGGGCCCCACGAAAATCGTCTGCTGCAACTAAAATCTGATTTTGTATTTTTTTCTCTTTACCGGACTTTTCATCTACATCTTTGAGTATAACTTTGCATTTATACCAGTAATCAGCATCGTCGTCAGGCACTATTTCATCCAATTTAGCCTTTGTTATTCCGGTTACTATAAATTCGTCAGGTATTTCACCCTCGAGCATTTTAATCAATCTACTTTCTGCCTCAGTAAAAGACAAGGCATCAACAACGTATGATTCTGATACGGGTTTTTCTTTCCCGTATTCGTCCCTTTTTTCATACTTAATTTTACATTCAAACCAATTGTGCATAATGAAATTATGTTTTTATAAGACAAAAAAAAGAGGACATCCTAAGCGATGCCCCCTTGTATAGAATAATAGTTTTCTAGAAAAGTTTTTCACCAAGGTCTACAACACGTGCAGAATATCCCCACTCGTTGTCATACCATGAAATAACCTTCACCATATTACCATTGGCCATAGTCAGGTCTGAATCAAAAATTGATGAATGTGTATTATGAATCACATCGCATGAAACAATTGGGTCTTCAGTGTACTGAAGTATACCTTTCATGGGTCCTTCAGCTGCCGCTTTCATGGCTTTATTTACTTCCTCTTTAGTTACTTCTTTTTTGAGTACGGCAGTAAAATCTACCATTGAGCCTGTTGGGGTTGGAACACGTACGGCCATACCATCCATTTTGCCTTTTAACGAAGGTATAACTTTACCCACAGCTTTGGCTGCCCCTGTAGTTGTAGGTATTTGTGAAACAGCTGCAGAGCGGGCTCTGCGCAGATCTTTATGCGGTGCATCAAGAATCTGCTGGTCATTTGTGTAGCTGTGAATGGTGTTCATATATCCTTTCTCAATACCAAAAGCGTCTTCAAGGACTTTAGCTACAGGAGCAAGGCAGTTTGTTGTACAAGATGCATTTGAAACACAAGCATCAGCTTCTTTCAAGTCATCATCATTCACGCCAAGTACAATCATTCTGTCTATTTCATCTGAAGCAGGTACAGTTAAGATTACTTTTTTGGCTCCATTTTTCAAGTGATCGCCATAGCCGCCTTTATCACTTTCTTTTACGCGGAAAATACCGGTCGATTCAATAACCAAATCAGGAGTTTGGCTCCATGGTATATTAGCGGGGCTTTTCTCTGCTGACACAGTAACCTCCATACCATTTACAATGATTGCATTATCGTTGTAACTAACATCACCGCTGAATATGCCCTGTGTAGAGTCATATTTTAACAAGTGTGCAAGTGTTTTAGTGTCTGTTAAGTCATTGATGCCAACAACTTCAAACCTATCGCGATCCAACATTAATTTGAATGCGTTCCTTCCGATACGGCCGAAACCGTTAATTCCTACTTTAATTTTTGCCATAGTAATTATTTTTTGTCAAAGTTAGACATATTTATTATCTAAACACAAAAAAAGGGAGGTGTGTTTACCTCCCTTTGGATATTCTATAACATACCTATTTTTTGATAATCTTAATCACTTCTGCGTCTCGTCCATCATTAATTTCAAAGAGATAGATTCCCATTTCAAGATTGTCGGTATTAATACTGTATGTATGGCTACCTTTATCGTACGCTCCAAGGTTTTCTGAGTGAAGTACTCTACCAGACAGGTCAATTATACGGGCGTTTACAACACTATTATCACTGAACACCCCGAATTTAACCGTTAGTTGATTTCCAACCGGATTTGGATACACATTGGCATTGAAGTCGGAAACTGTCTGTGCACCTGTTTCAGGAGTATCCTGGCCGTCATCAGCAGGTCTTTCTACATAATAAGTAGAATCAATAAAGACACCCTTACCATATGTTGCCATGTAAAGTATACCAAAATTATTAACTTTTTCGAACAGGTCGTAAGAGTTAGTTTGCTGTGTTATAGAAACTACAGGAGCCGAACCAACACCCTCACTATCCCATGTCCACATTGGGCTGGGTAGACGGTAATCATTGGTTGACCATACTCCCATTTCTGTGCCCAGTATTAACTGATAGAGATTAAACCCATTATCAGGATTTGTTTGAGCTACATTCACAACAGCATCGAATATAGGTACTTTAGGTAAATTACCTTGTATCGGTCTAAAGTTTGAATTAAAACTCTCACTCGTAGTTGTTGAGGCATTATCACTAACAAAAACTTTAGGTTCATCATCATAATTTGAGAAAGTGATAACCAGCCTGCTTTTATTATTTGGATCTATTGCAACAGAGGTTATTTCCTGTGTATAAGTCTGACCCAATTTTTGTGTATACTCACGTATTCTGCTATCGGTTAATGTATCCTGTGCGTCGATAAATGACCATCCGTAAGTTTTATCTTTCACAACTGTATGTAAACTATCAATCCTGAAGATTTCACTCTTCCGCGCAGTATCGGTATTCACATTAACAGCGATATACATATGATGTCCCTCGGGCGAGAATGCGATATCATTGATTGTAGCATCCATATTTGGGGTTTGAGCGCTTGGAATATTATAATAATCGTAGATATTAAAAATATCAAACCAATCATTATTAAGGAAAGACAGGTTACTTGCAGCCTTGTGCGTCATCCACAACTGTCCTCTAATACCTATTGTGAAAATTGATTTATAAGGATCCTGGAAGGTTACATATTGATTCCTGGGAATGGTATCTTCAATATTCACAATAATTGGCATATTAGCAACATTGCGACTTTCGGTGGTGTCAATATCACCCGGGAATAAAGAATCGAAAGTTTTGTAGGTATAGGTGTCATATCCATAAGGATAATCTTCTGATTCCCACATGGCCATAGGTGCATTACTAACATCCCAGGAAACATTATTAATATCTGTCATCAAGCTATCATAAATAGCTTTGATACTTTGACCAAAATCAAGTGTTCTTCTTAAACGTGCCTGACTATGTGCATATAAGAAAATATTAGGATTAATTTGTGAAATTACCCCCTGATAACCACTTCTGGCACCATCTGAAAAATCATACTCTTCAATAACCTCAGTACCGAATAATCTTTGAGAACCGGGGCCGTTGAATCTGTTATGGTACATTCCGGTTGCTTCTGCTCCTGCAATAATAGCACCCTGTGGGCCAAAGGAAACATCATAAAACTGCCCAGTAATAAGATAATTATTCAATCTGACTGTACCATCTTCCGGATGATACCTAAAGACTCCTCCATCGGTACTAATATAATAGAGATCATTTTCTGGATGAGCAATCATAGCATGCATATTGGCAGTAATATATTGTGGATGATATTTGGGGAAAGTATTATATGTTTTCTGTATCCACTGGAAGGGTTCAATTTCGTCGTTCACTTTATAACCAGCCCAAAGGTTTTGACCACCAACATAAACATAGTTTGGATCTTCATCCGAAACAGCAATCATCATTGCAGTTTTACCGGTAAATTCTTCCTGGGCAACCTCACGAATAATGTAGCTTCTTCTGAAAAGCTGGAATTCTTCGCTACCACCGGCAGCAATAGTTTGCCATGTTCCGGAAGCACCTGCAGATTCTGAACGATAAATACCTAATAAAGCTCCGGCTGAATCAGCAGCAATTGCATATAAATAATCCTGATTTGTTGGGGCAAAAGCAAATTCGTAACGTGTGCCGCCTGAATCGATCATATTATCTTCAGTTCCGGAAACTATTTCAAAGCCATTTCCACTATTTACATAAACCTGGCCAGCCATTGAAGTAACAACAACACCATTCTCGTTAATTTTAATATCCGAGGCATGCATGCTTGGTAAATCATTTACTTTGGTCCATGAATCGCCAGCGTCAACTGACTTGTAAACACCTTCCCATGTAGTAATGTATAAATGGCTTTCATTAGTAGGATCAGCAGCTATTCTGGTAATGCCAAAAAAATCTGCATTATCGATTGGCTCTGTTGCTTCTAATTGTTCAAAAACCTGCGAATCAGGGTTTTTCTTAAAAACACCAGCACCTGCAAAAGCAGCAACTCCTTGTTTGGTAACATTCACGGAGTCATAGGTCTCGCCTGTAGCAGCGTAAATAGTTCCATCTGAGGTCTGTACCATAGAAGTAACTGAAATTACACTTGCCTGGTAGTTTACTTCAACCGGCTCCCAGTATTGGCCATTTGTAGAGGACTTATAGATTCCACCAGCCACACCACCTGCATAAAGCACATTGTGTTCATCTTTATCCATTAGGATGGTTCTAATTCTACCTGCAACATTATTCGGTCCAACAAAATTCCAACTGAGGCTTCCACCGCTTTGATTACCCAGCACTGTTTTCAAATTACTTCGTATATTTTGAAGGTCTGAGGTATCAAAGAAAAAGCCGGTGTCACTTTTCGCTGTTTGTATCGACCCTAAGTCCTTTTTAACTTCGAACTTTTCCATCGACCCGTTTGACTGGTACCGGTCAAAAGAAACAGTATTCACTGCTGTGAAACCGCCGGCAACCAAAACCGCAAAAAACAATAGTAAATGTTTGCTTCTCATAAACTTTATTATTTTATTACTTTAGACATACACAAATAAAGTGGCAAGATAGGAATAATTTTAGCTTTATGAAAAAAAAGAAAAAAAAAGGTTAATATTTTTTTAACATATTCCATCCGCTATGATTTCTCCCAGATTTACCAGTATCACTATAATCCAGGATTTTTCCCCAAACATAAGATAACCTAAAACCAAAGTAAAATCTGCGTGTTGGTTCTCCGGCTAAAATTTCTACAGGTAATATAAAAACCTGCATTTGACTACTTATTCCAACACCATGAATTCGGCCTTCTTTTCCCGAAAAATCAACCATCGCACCAACTTCTATTATTCCACCAGGTGCGATGCTGGTTTCACCAAGTCCTTCGAACCAGGATGAACGTTCTTTTATATTGTTTACATTATGCTTCTCCGGATCAAATTGTGCTGTAAGCACTCTGCTGCTGTCCTGTGAATACACAAGCTCAATTTGATAATAAGCTGGCTTCAAAAAAGCTGTCTCAATGCCTGCTCCATAATAATAACGAATCCCAATGGCGCGGCTATTATTCTTCAATATAACTTTTTTATGCATGCCTATTAAAAATGCTAAAGGATAGGCGTGGTTATATTTGCCAAATATAAATTGGTTTTGATTGGGATAATTAGGGTTTACGCCTTTAATCTCTTTCCTGTGCTTTAGCTCACTAAAAGCTACCTTCCAAAAAAAATATTTATCGATGGTTCTTTTTTTGGCTGAAGTAAAACTTATACCATATCCGTTTGTACTTATATGAGGCTCAATGATGTGTTCTTGTCTATAAAAAACACTTCTGTCATCCTGTGCAAACAGGAAACCTACATTAAAAAGTACTAATAGTAGTATTAATAGTATCCGGAACATTGCAATTATATTTTTGCCATTCTTTTACCTGTCAAAAATTATGTAAATTAATGATAATAAGAAATATTTTTAGCATTTTTCGGTTAACACATTATCGACTAATTTGCATCCATTGAAAAATAACCATAAAAATATTTGTAGCATTAGCCCAATGGCAATATTATTTATAATTGCATCAATAGCATTTGTCAATAATTCATTTGGGCAAAACAGATTTTTAATTAAAATCAAAGACCAAAACAATACGATTTTAATAAATGTAAATGACAGCGCTGAATTTCAGAAACAGCTGCAGCAAAAAACAGATAACTTTCATGCTAATGGATATATAAACAGCAATATTGACTCGCTTTATAAAAAAAATGACACATTAACAGGTATTATTTACAAAGGAGAACAGCATTTTTGGGATTCACTACAAGTAGAAAGCGAGTTAAAATTTACACACGGACTTCCAGATTACAAAATTAAGCAACACAATCCCGTCAACCTGCTAAAGCTGGAGAAATATAAAAAAGAAATACTTCAATACCTGGAGAATAATGGATATCCTTTCGCACGCCTACACACTAAGTTTACTGTCAAAAACAAAAAAGTAAAATTAAGCATCAGCGTTATTCCAGGCGATCATTTTGTGTATGACACCATTGTTTTTAATGATATAAAAATTTCAGAATCCTTTTTGTGGCGATATCTCAACATTAAGCCCGGTGAGGGGTATAATGAAAGCACATTATCAGAAATACCCACAAAAATTGACCAACTGAGTTTTCTATCCTTATCTGGTGAGCCCTTAATAAGCTTCGCTAATAAAAAAGCCCGTACAGACTTGAATTTAAAAAAGATTAATGCGAATTATTTTGATGGATTGTTAGGCATTGTGCCAGATGAAGGTAACAATAATAAATATATGCTCACGGGTGAATTGGAACTATCCTTATTAAATACGCTGGGATATGGAGAGCAACTGAATTTACAATGGAAAAAAAATGAACAGCTCAGCCAGCAACTGAATGCCGCCATACAATGGCCTTATCTGCTCCGATCTCCTCTTGGAATAAATGGTAAGGTAAATATGCTCAAAGAAGATACTTCTTTTGTGCACCTGACATTGCGAGGAGGTATTTTTGTATATTTTGGCGGAACAAACTCTGCTACAGGATATTATAAAAATAAACAAACCATTGTACTGTCGCCGGAAGATACGGCAAACATTTTAGCAACAAATGCCTACGGAAGTGGGCTGGAGATAATTTACCAAAAAACAGACAGCAAACTCAACCCTTCTCAGGGATTTATGGTCTATACAGATGTTGGAGCAGGCCGAAGAATTGTTAACAACCCGGGAAATTCACCAGATTACATTAAATCAAACTATTTGGAAGGTAATATATTACTGCGGGGCATTGTGCCGCTTTATAAACGTTGGTCAGTATTGTTGCAAAACAAGCTGGAAGGCCTCTATAGTGATAAAAAAATATATAAAAATGAACTTTTACGAATTGGCGGATTAAAAACATTGAGAGGGTTCGATGAAAATGCATTCTTTTCAAAATCTCATAATATTTCAACTTTAGAAATTCGATGGCTGTTTGAACCTCTAAGCCATTTTAAGTTATTCGCTGATGCCGGTTATATAAACGCCCGAACTACTACGGGAAAAAACCTGGTTAAAGTCTTAGGTTTGGGTACAGGCATTAACCTCCACACCAATGCCGGAATATTCTCAATATCTTATGCATTAGGTCGCACCAATAACACTCCCTTAAAATTAAATAATGCCAAAATTCATTTCGGTTATATAAACAAATTTTGAAGCATCCTCAGCTATTATTATTCCCCAGGAACTAACCCACTATCAACAATAAAGTTTCTAAGAAACAGATGGATTGAAAGTTTGTGCTCTTGAAAGAAATTTAAGTGCAGGCTATTGAAGCCAATATGCTTTTGCAAAAAAGGTTCTTCCGTATTGTAGAGGCGCGATTATTGGTTTCTAAACTGAACCAAAAAGCGCTATAAATTGGCTTCAACTTATAGCGCTTTTAATTGATTTTATGTTTCGTTAGCGGCCAATCATTTTCGACGGGTCGACCCACTCATCGAATTCTTCCTCAGTTAAAAAACCAAGTTTTAATGCTGCTTCTTTTAATTTAGTGCCTTCGGCAAAAGCAGTTTTAGCAATTTTGGCTGCCTTTTCATACCCTATTTTTGTATTTAGAGCAGTAACCAACATCAAAGAATTGTCCAGCAACTCCTGAATGCGCTCATTATTGGGTTTAATGCCCACAACAAGTCTTTCTGTGAAAGAGTTTGCAGCATCAGCGAGTAATCTTGCAGATTGAAGGAAGTTGGCTATCATCATTGGTTTAAACACATTCAATTCGAAATGGCCATTTGAACCACCTACGCCAATTGCTACGTCATTTCCCATAACCTGGGCAGCAACCATAGTAATGGCCTCTATTTGTGTTGGATTTACCTTTCCGGGCATAATAGACGAGCCGGGTTCATTGGCAGGTATAATAATCTCTCCAATCCCTGAGCGTGGTCCGGATGCCAACATTCTTAAATCATTCGCAATTTTCATTATACTTACGGCTACTTGCTTTAAGGCATTGTGACCTTCCACAATGGCATCGTGCGCAGCAAGCGATTCGAACTTATTCTCAGCTGTTACAAAATCATAACCTGTAAGTTCGGCAATACTTGACGCTACATCTTCGGCATAACCTTTCGGTGTATTAAGTCCGGTGCCGACTGCTGTGCCGCCCAGGGCCAATTCAGAAAGATGACTGAGTGAATTATTAATTGCATTGAGTCCATGATCGAGCTGCGAGACGTAGCCGGAAAATTCCTGTCCGAGTGTCAGCGGTGTGGCATCCATCCAGTGTGTACGACCAATTTTCACAACGTTGTCTAACTCGTTTGCTTTTTCGTCTAATGCATTTCGTAATGTTTCGAAGGCTGGAATTGTATTTTCAACCAATATTTTATATGCTGCAATATGCATAGCTGTTGGAAATGTATCGTTGGAGGACTGCGACTTATTTACATCATCGTTGGGATGTACAGTACGTTCTCCTTCTCCCAGTTTGTTGCCTTCAATGACATGGGCTCTATTGGCTACAACTTCATTGACATTCATATTGCTTTGCGTTCCTGAGCCGGTTTGCCATATTACGAGTGGGAACTGCTCGTCGAGCTCATGATTGATAATTTCATCACAAACTTTAGCAATTAGTTCTTTTTTATCGCCGGAGAGCACACCCAGTTTATGGTTAGTAATGGCAGCAGCTTTCTTCAGATATCCAAAAGCTTCTATTATTTCCTTTGGCATTGAAGCAGGCTCACCAATCGGAAAATTGTTCCTGGAACGTTCTGTTTGAGCCCCCCAGTACATATCTGCAGGAACTTTCACATCACCTAAAGTATCTTTTTCTATACGGTAATTCATATGGCAATAATTTTAGATTAATACATATAAAATCGAAGCTGAAGTAAACTTATTGTGCAAAAATAACAGTGACATACTGCTCATCGTTGGCCTCAGAAATACCTATTCCAATATTTGCATAATTCCCGAGTATGGTTTCATTGCTCTCCTTGTCGTCAGTCCATTGTTCGATAAGGTCCCTTCCATTAATACTACCACTTGCGACCAACTCAGCAAATAAGTTGCTGTTAAGTTCTGTAATTACCTGCTCGTAACGGTAGCCTTGATTGGCATGGCTTAATGAATTGCTTGTGCTCATTGTATTGGAATGCGACCGGGCTAATTCATCCAAAAAAGTATTGCGGTCCAGCGCGGGATACCCATTTAAAAGCCTGTAATGGTTGATATGGTCAAAAATATTATCTTCCACATCAGCAGGTGGGGCAAACAGACTATCATCATCCTGACAGCCACTCATGGTTATGAGTATAGCCAGCATAATGAGCTTAATTATTGCTATAGGTTTTTTTCGGGCCATTGTGGTTTAGTCTTTGTTTGAAACGATTTCAACCCATGCCTGGCGTTCGGGTGCATTGCCAGACGGGTAAAAATATCGGTTGACAAATCGATTCCCTGATGGTAGGGCATTTCTGAAGCGCGATAAACAACTTCTTTTATTGCAGCCAAAGCATACGGGTTTTTGGCAATTAATTCATCTGCGATTTCAAATGCTTTTTTCCGCAATTCGCCAGGTTCCACTAACCAATTAACCAGCCCCATATCATATGCTTCTACAGCAGAAATATGCTGCCCGGTCATAAGCATCTGCATAAGTCTTTTTCGGCCTACATGGCGTGATAAAGGCATTGCAGGGCCTAAGCAAGCCAACCCGACTCGAATAGCCGTAGTGCCAAACACGGCATCTGCAGCAGCCACAACAAGGTCTGATGCAAAAGCCAGACCTGAACCATTGGCAATTCCATAGCCTTTTACAGCTGATATCACCGGTTTTTGCATATTAGCTATGGTGTGATTATGCAAATCCATCAGGGTAAGCAGGGCCTTTTGTTTATGAGCATCGGCCTCATCGAACTGATCGAGTGCTATACCGGTACTAAAATGTTTTCCTTCTGCTTCAATAATAACAACCCTAATGTCGTCGTCATCATCAAATTTCATGAGGCTGCTATTCAGCTCCTGGGCAAATTCCTTATTGAAGGTGTTTTTGCTTTCTGGCCTGTTGAGCTGGATCACCCCTTTTTGGTTTTCTTTATAGGATATAATTGGATTTTCCACTGCTATAAAATTTTATCAATTTCTTCGGGTGGTTGCGCCAGAACGGCTTTGTCTTCCTTAATTACAATGGGGCGTTTAATAATTTTGGGGTTGGCCACCATTTCTTCAATTATTTGCTTATCGGTGAGGGTTTTGTCCCTCATGTTTTTCTTGTAATAATCTTCTTGCTTCCGCAATAATTCACCGGGTTTCTTACCTGTTTTACCTATAATATCTTGTAATTCTTTTACAGAAGGTGTATCGTTGAGATATTTAACTATTTCAATATTTTCAACTTTCGATTGCAGGTAGTTCAATCCTGCCCTGCTCTTTTTACATCTCGGGTTGTGGTAAATTTTAATCATAAATAATGTGTTTAGAATTTGCCCATGTTACCCAGCATTATTATTGCGCATCCTTTGTCGCCATCTTTAAAATGGCCGGAAAGATAATATGCCTGAGTTTTTTGACAGAAGAATTCAAAAATATTGTGGTGTGTGGCAGAAGCTTCGTCGTAGGAAGAGGCATATATTTTAAAATCGTCATAAAGTTTAATGATGGCTTCACCATCTTTGGCTTTGTCATTTTTAACAACGAACCTGTAGCGCACGCCTTTATATAGCATTATGGTGAACTCTTCGCTCTCTGGTTTTCTTTTTGACGACTCTTCAAAGCGAATACGAAAATCTTTAAGGTAGGTACCACCTTTGATTTTCTGATAGGCTTCACGTTTTAGTTCATTTCCACATTGCGCATGGACATCGCTCAAACTAAAGAAACCCATAAATAATATGAATAATGCCAATTTATTAAGCATACAATACAAATTTAATATTTTTTTTTACTTTATTAAAGCACGCTTCCATACTCCATTAAATAGGCTTTAATAAATATATTTATATCTCCATCCAAAACAGCATTTACATGCGATGTTTCTGTATTGGTTCGCACATCTTTCACCAATTTATATGGATGTAAGACATAATTTCTGATTTGTGAGCCCCACTCAATTTTCTTTTTTTGTCCTTCTACTTTTGTTTGCTCTTCTCTGCGCGTTTGCAATTCATTTTCGTACAAATGTGATTTTAGCAAACGTAAAGCATTTTCTTTATTCTTGTGTTGTGAACGTGTTTCTGTATTTTCAATAGCTATGCCTGTTGGCTCATGTCGTAATCTTACACCGGTTTCAACCTTGTTCACGTTCTGGCCCCCTGCTCCGCCGGAACGAAATGTATCCCAAGATATATCTGCAGGGTTAATATCAATTTCAATCGTATCATCGATGATGGGTGCAACAAAAACCGACGCAAAAGAAGTTTGCCGTTTGTGATTGGCATTAAAAGGCGATAGTCGAACCAACCTGTGCACACCAGATTCAGATTTCAGGTAACCATATCCGTATTCGCCTATAATTTCGAGTGTGACGGATTTAACTCCGGCTTCGTCGCCGGGTAACAAACTGATCTCCTTAACCTTATATCCATTTGTCTCTGCCCAGCGCAAATACATGCGCATAAGCATCTCAGCCCAGTCATTACTTTCTGTTCCGCCAGCGCCGGCATTTATTTTAAGTATTGCTCCAAGCTCATCCTCCTCCTTACGAAGCATGTTCCGAAATTCCAGATTTTCAATGGCCCTGATCAAATCATTGTAATGCGATTCAATTTCTTTCTCGTTTCCTTCTCCTTCATTGTAAAAATCGATCAGCACTTTTAAATCGTCTACCTTTGATTTTGCCTGATCGTATTCCTTTACCCATTCTTTTAATCTTGTAATGCTTTTGAGCTGTTTTTCAGCTGCTTTGGGGTCATCCCAAAAATCTTCTGCCTGGGTTTTTTCTTCTTGTTCTTCTATTTCTATTCTTTTGTGGTCGATGTCAAAGATGCCTCCTCAACGCATCCAGGCGTTTTTCAACTTCTTTTATTTGGTCATTTTGAATCATTATTCTATGTTTTTTCTAACAAATATAACAATCATGTCAGGAAACATGCAAGTTATACACACATTTAAAAATATTACTATTTATAATTTCTATTCCTGCATCTTATCCCAAAGGTCAAATATTATTCCAGTTTCGAAACCCCTTGAAGCCATGAAGCGAAACACTTTTTGTTTGCGCTTCTGATATTCGTCATTGATTTGCTGATTTTTTTGTTCCATCAAACTTCTGGCTGTTTCAAGATATTCATCTTCTCCAATTTGTTGCAGAGCTTCTGATATGTACAATTCCGGAATTGACTTTTGTTTTAATGCATGTTGTATTTTTATCATTCCCCACTTGTTAAATCTAAATTTATCGCTAACAAAAGCGTTTGCATAGCGTCTTTCATCAATAAATTTTTCTGTTTCAAGTTCTTCTAAAATCTTATTGTGCAATTGTTGTGGGGTATTCCATTGCCTGAACTTTTGTAAAACGTCTGTTTTGCAGCGTTCTGTATGGCTACACCAACGCATGGCTTTAGAAAGGTGCTTTTTGTAATCTTGATTATTCACAAATATTTATTTAGTTTATTGTCTAATATTTTGCAATTTACAATTCAAAAATAATCAGTCTGTTGTGTAAAGAGGTAATTTTAAAGAGCCTTATTATTTGTGGCTATTACAAATCTTTCTTTATTATGGATATCCTTTACCGATTCCACTTTTTGAAAGCTATGCCCGAACAAGGTTTTTGTTTCGGTTGAAAGCGATTCGTTGATTTCTAAAACAATGGTTCCTTTAGCTGATAAATAATTTTGTGCATACAGAAGTATTGCTTTATAATAAATTAGAGGGTCATTGTCTGTTACAAAAAGCGCATTTCCCGGTTCAAAATCCAATACATTTTTTTGCATCCTATTTTTTTCAGACATTTTTACGTAAGGCGGGTTACTGACTATTACGTCGAAGGGTTGTTCCCACTTTCTTGCTGGGTTTAGTATATCGTCTTTAAAAAAACATACATCAGCGTCATTTATCTTTGCATTTTTGCGGGCTACATCCAATACCTGATCATTGTAATCCATAGCCCAAACAGTGGCATCAAGTACCCGGTTTAGTGAAATTGCAATACAACCGGACCCTGTGCCGATATCAATCACACTTTTGGCTTTGGGAGCCCTGTTTTTAATAATACCAATTATTTCCTCTGTTTCTGATCTTGGAATTAGCACATTATGGTCGACATAAAATTTTCTTTCCAGAAACCAGGCTTCATGTAGAATATACTGAATGGGCTCACCTTTTTTAAGCCGGGACATTATTTTATAAAAATTCTGTTCAAGACTGTCAGGCACTTGCTGTTGATTATTCATATAAAATTGGGTGCGCGACATACCTGTAAAATGCTCAATAACGATAAAAAAAATGCTGTGTGCTTCTGTTTCTTCAAGCACACTACTAAGGGCTTCTCTAAAGGAATTAAATAAGGTTTGGTAGGTCATTGAAAAATATAAATTAACTTTGGTCAGGATTAAAAATACTAAAAGCGGGCAAGATAGTCACCCCCTATAAAACATAAAAGTAATAGGAAAAGATTTACGATGGGTCAGAACATAACAAATTTTGACATACGAATGATGCACAGGTGCTTTGAGTTGGCTAAAAATGGTGCTGGCCATGTAGCTCCAAACCCTTTGGTTGGAAGTGTAATAACATACGATAATAAAATTATAGGTGAAGGATTTCACAGAGCCTGTGGAAAACCACATGCTGAAGTCAATGCTATACATTCGGTAAAAAATCCTGATCTTCTTAAACACGCCACCTTGTATGTGAATTTGGAGCCGTGTGCACACCACGGAAAAACACCTCCTTGCAGCGATTTAATTATTGCCCATAAAATACCCCGTATCGTTATAAGCAATGTAGACCCATATGCCAAAGTGGCAGGGAAAGGGATAGAAAAACTCAAAGCTGCCGGGAGAAAGGTAATACACGGTGTAGAGAAAAAGCAAGGATGGTTTCTTAACCGCCGTTTTTTTACTTTCCATACAGAAAAGCGACCATGGATTATACTTAAATGGGCAGAAAGTGCTGATGGCTTTATTGACATCTACCGAGAGAATGCCGAAAATATACGGCCCAAATGGCTAACCAACCAAATGGCAAAACATTTAGTGCATCGGTGGCGTGCTGAAGAAGACGGCATTTTGGTAGGCCAGAATACGGCCTTGCTGGATAATCCAAGATTAAACACAAGGGAGTGGAAAGGGAAAAACCCGGTGCGTATTCTTATTGACCCGGAACTAAAGGTTCCTTCAAGCTTTCATATATTTGACAACAGCCAATCGACGCTGGTATTTAATTATATCAAAAATGGGAAAAAAGGCCATGTAGAATACATAAAAACAGTGCCTGATTCCTCAATGCCGGAAACTATAATTAATGAATTGTTTCAGCGCTCAATTCATTCGGTAATGGTGGAAGGTGGGGCATACGTTTTACAAGCATTTATAAATGCGGGCTTGTGGGATGAAACTCGCAGGTTTATTGGGGAAATACACCTTGGCAGTGGTGTTAAAGCACCTTATTTCACAGGCATTCCATCGACAAAGATGCTGATGGGAAATTCCATTCTTTATAAATATTACCGGGATTCAGGACTTTTAGATGGTACGATTTAAGCTTGAAGGTTTTTTGTTGTTGGATATATAGGAAAAAACCCGCTTTTTAAAATCCTCCTTGTCATCATCGAGGAACTCGACTTCTACAGGTACATAGTAAACCGGAAGGCTCGATTCTCTGAAACTTTGTGAATCATTGATGCGGATTGCATCTTTTTCGGTGGTTATAATTAATTTATAGTCACTGTCGATTTTATCAAAAGCTTTAATAACCCGTTTAACATCTTTAGGGCCATAGTTATGATGATCGCTGAAGCTAATGTGGCTGATATTATTGAAATACTCTGCGAGATATTCTTTCAGGGGCACTGGATTGGCTATGCCGGTGACCAGTAATACATTAAAATCTTTTTCCTTGGCCTGGTCAAAACTTAATTCTTTATCATGACTAAAAACACGTGTTAGGCTTCCATATTTTAAATAAGTAAAATAGAGACTTTGATAAGGAAAAAGCTTCATTTCTTTTGCTATTATACGACGGTCGATGGGCTTTAGCTCTCTGGGGGTTTTGGTTACAATTACAATATTGGCCCTTTTTTTCTCGTACATACTTTCGCGCAATCGGCCGTAGGGCAAAATATAATCTTTCTCCAATGGCCTGTTATAATCTACAAGTAAGATAGAAAGCCCGGGTTTAACGAAGCGGTGCTGAAAGGCGTCATCAAGCACAATGACATCTGGATCAAGGCCTGCTGCTCCTTTCATCAGTTTTTCGATACCCTTAACGCGGTTGGCATCTACGGCCAAAGCAATATCCGGATATTTTCTTTTAATTTGCTTGGGTTCATCTCCTATTTCAGATGAAGTGGATTCTTTGCCTGCTACAATAAAACCTTTTTTTTGTCTTTTGTATCCGCGACTAAGTACGGCTAATTTTTGCTCTTCGCCCAATAACCTTACGATATATTCTACATGAGGGGTTTTTCCTGTTCCGCCTACAGTAATGTTGCCTACTGAAATTATGGGTATATTAAACTCTTTGGATGGCAAGAGGTTAAGATCGAACATCTTGTTGCGTATCCAGACAATCATGCTGTATAAAAAAGTAAATGGTAGCAATAGCCAACGGAACATATTATGCCTTTTTGAGTTTGCCGAATGTAAATAAAAAAATGGTAAAAACACAATTTTTTTCGCACGTACAACTTGGATTGAAGAAAAAAAGGGGTGCGCAACACACCCCTTTTTGATTTATAATAATTAGAATCTAATTATTTTACTTCTTCAAAATCTACGTCAGTAACCTCATCGTCTCCACCTTTTTTCTTTTTGGAGTCGTCCTGGGCCTGGCCTTCGGCTTGTTGTTCTTGCTGGCCACCACCCTGCTGTTGCTGCGCGTTATAGATTTCTTGTGAAGCTGCCTGGAATACAGTGTTGAGTTCATTGATTGCTTTATCGATTTCCTCAACATCTTCTTTTTTGTGCGCTTCTTTCAGTTTTTCCAGTGCTTCTTCAATTGGCTTCTTCTTATCGGCCGGAATTTTATCACCAATTTCTTTCAGTTGCTTTTCAGTTTGGAAGATTGTTGCATCAGCCTGATTGATTTTGTCAATTCTTTCTTTGGCTTTTTTATCTTCCTCAGCATTGGCATCGGCTTCATTCTTCATTTTCTTGATTTCATCTTCGCTCAAGCCTGAAGAAGCCTCAATTCTAATGCTTTGCTCTTTTCCAGTACCTTTATCTTTGGCCGAAACATTCATAATACCGTTGGCATCAATATCGAATGCTACTTCGATTTGCGGCACTCCGCGTGGTGCTGGTGGTATATTATCAAGGTGGAAGCGTCCGATGGACTTATTATCTTTGGCCATTGAGCGTTCGCCCTGAAGCACGTGGATTTCTACCGATGGCTGATTGTCAGCTGCTGTAGTAAAAGTTTCTGATTTTTTGGTTGGTATGGTTGTATTGGCTTCTATAAGTTTGGTCATCACACCACCCATGGTTTCGATACCAAGAGACAGTGGGGTAACGTCGAGTAGCAATACATCTTTTACATCTCCGGTTAGCACACCACCTTGAATTGCAGCACCAACGGCTACAACTTCGTCAGGGTTTACACCTTTAGAAGGTTCTTTTCCAAAGAAATCTTTTACCACTTTTTGTATGGCTGGTATACGAGTTGAACCACCGACAAGGATTACCTCATTTATATCAGAGTTACTAATATTGGCATCGCTCATTGCTTTTTTGCAAGGTTCCAGGGTTGCCTGAATCAATTGGTCGGCAAGTTGCTCAAATTTAGAGCGGCTAAAAGAACGAACAAGGTGCTTGGGTACTCCGTCAACCGGCATAATGTAGGGAAGGTTGATTTCTGTATTTGTTGAGCTTGACAGTTCGATCTTGGCTTTTTCTGCAGCTTCTTTGAGGCGTTGCATAGCCATAGGGTCTTTTGTCAGGTCGGCACCTTCATCTTTTTTAAATTCTTCTACCAACCAGTCAATAATAACTTCATCAAAGTCGTCACCACCGAGGTGGGTATCACCATTGGTTGATTTTACTTCGAATACACCATCGCCTAATTCGAGTATAGAGATATCGAATGTACCACCACCAAGGTCAAATACAGCAATTTTCATGTCTTTGTCTCGCTTGTCAAGACCATAGGCCAATGAAGCGGCGGTAGGTTCGTTAATGATTCGCTCGACTTTAAGTCCTGCAATTTCGCCGGCCTCTTTGGTTGCCTGGCGCTGCGAGTCGTTAAAATATGCTGGTACTGTTACCACTGCACGTGTTACATCTTGTCCAAGGTAATCTTCAGCGGTTTTCTTCATTTTTTGAAGTACCATTGCTGATATTTCCTGTGGGGTATATTTTCTATCGTCAATTTTAACGCGTGGTGTATTGTTGTCCCCTTTTAAAACTTCGTATGAAGTTCTTCTTACTTCTTTGCTTACATTATCATAAGTTTCACCCATAAAGCGTTTGATGGATGAAATGGTTTTTTGTGAATTTGTAATTGCCTGACGTTTGGCCGGGTCCCCGACTTTACGTTCGCCATTTTCCACAAAAGCCACCATTGAGGGTGTTGTGCGTTTTCCTTCACTGTTAGGAATTACTACGGGTTCATTCCCTTCCATTACGGCAACACACGAGTTAGTTGTTCCTAAGTCAATTCCTATTACTTTACTCATATTGTATGTTTTTAATTTATATTCTAAATTTCATACAATATGAGTCAATGTTTATGCCACAGGCGGAAAGATGAAAATATGCGCAAAAATGACATTTTTAGCCCATAATTGCGTATTTTTTCATGTCATACTGTCAATTTAACCTGTTAACTAATTTTCACGCCGAGTACAACAATATCATCTACCTGGGTTTCATCTCCTTCTTCAATCCATGATTCTATACGATCGTCGAGGATTTGTTTTTGCTCTTGCATAGGTTTGTCGTGTATCTTAAAGAGTAGCTTTTTGAATGATTTGGACATAAATTTTCGTCGTTCGGGGCCTCCAAACTGATCGACGTAACCGTCGGAAAAAGTATATATTTTCATTCCTTCCCTGATAGGAACTTCTTTTGTTTCAAATGGTCTTTTCTTAATATGAATACCAATAGGCATTTTGTCAGCTTTGATTTCCTCCAAAATGTAGGTTTCATCAAAAAGGGCTCTCCTGGGTAGTTTAGAGTTGTCGTCTTCTGCAATTGCCTTTTGCTCCTCTTCTGTTTGTTTTCTGATAATATAAAGTGGATTATTGGCACCGGCATAGTGAATCTTGCGATCATCCTTATCAATCACGTAAAGCGCCAGGTCCATACCATCTTTTGATTTAGCATCATCACCTTCCTGCTTAAGGGCATCAATTACATGTGCTCTTAATTGGTTAAGGATTTCTCCGGCGTCTGTCACCACATTTTTATTAACGATTTCATTGAAAAAAGACATGCCCAGCATACTCATAAACGCACCAGGTACACCGTGTCCAGTGCAGTCTGCCGCTACAAGAATCGTTTTATTTTTAATTTGTGTCATCCAGTAATAGTCCCCGCTTACGATATCGCGTGGTTTAAAAAGCACAAAGTGTTCAGGTACTGCTTTTGACAACATTTTCTCTGAGGGCAATAGTGCCTGTTGTATTCTGCTGGCATAATGTATACTATCGGTAATGCTCTGGTTTTTTTCTGCAATTTCGTCGCGCTGTTTTTCAATTTCTTCTTTTTTCTCCATTATCTCGGCAGTACGCTCTTGCACAATTTCTTCAAGTCTTTCCTTTTCTTGCTTGAGTTTACGAGTGCGCCATTGAACAATTATTCTTATAATAAAGACCAACACGATCAGATATCCGATGATTGCCCAAATAGTTTGATACCAGGGAGGCAAAATACGGAAACTGAAAATACTGTAAGCAGATCCATGAGAAATGTCCATTTTATCGGTTTCGCTTTCAAAACCATAAATATTTCGTGCCCTGACTTTAAATGTATAATTACCGGAAGGTAAATTATTATAATCTTCAAATGTTTTAGTATCCCATGAAGACCAGGCGTCATCATATCCTTCCAGTTTATAAGAATACAGTATTTTGTTTTCCTCTTCAAAATACGGAGCTGAAAAGAAGAACTCTATATCATTGCTTTTATATCTAAATGCAATGGGTTCTTCCTGATTACTACCATCCGGTACTTTTGTTTGTGTGGTACTATATCCTCCATAAATTAAAGAATCGTTACCCAGTAGGACTTTGCGAATTAACGTGTTAAAGGATTTGTTGGCAAATGCTTTTTCTAGATTTTTCACATAGGCAAAAAGTCCTTTGGAACAACCAAACCAAACCACCTCATCTTCGGGATATATGGCATCAAACTGCACATTAGGGAGCCTGTTAAAAATTGCAGTATCATATGTCGACCATGTTCCATCTTTTTCCACTCTGCGAATTCTTTGTTTTCCCTCACTAATCATATTAAAGTAGTAGTATTGGTCATCCCAATTTAAACTTGATACACCCATGTTAGTTTGAGCAGCTAACTTTCCAAGTTCTTTGTCTTTTGTAAAAAGGTCTTTTGCTTTATCATATTTAAACACTCCGCTGGGATTAAGCGCATAAAGATTATCATCAAGAACTATAATTTTGTTTCCTGCCGGGGTTTCTAACCCATTTTCTGTTGTATACCGTTTAATCTTGTCATTTTCTCTTTCATATTTCACAAGGCCCTTAAAGCTGGTACCTAACCAGTATGCACCATCGTAGTAACCTATTCCTCTAACTTTAGAATCCACATTTTTTTTCAGTTCCTGCCTCCACAAATTACCTTCATTTTTAAGAATTATAAGGTTTACATTTGTTCCGATGGCTATTTCATTTGGTTTATCAGGGTTGGGAACACTGATTTTGTAAATATAGAAGTTACGTTCCTCCTCAATTCCTTTTGTTCTTCTCTCAATAATACCATTATATCCGTTTTTGGTTATTTCATGTAAGCCTCTCACAGAGCCAACCAATAATACTTCTTCATTGTTGTGAGGGTATGTGTAAGTATGCAGGTCCCAAACAGAGTGTTCAATAATTTTCTCAAATTTAGGGTTAAAGCCTTCGTAAGTTAATTTGAAGAGCCCGGAACTGGTACCAACATAAAGATCGCCATTAAAGCGGATTATATCCAGCAAATGGCCGCTGAGCCCGTTTCTCTGATCCATAACCCTAAAGGGCAAATGCCAGTCAATGCGTATAATACCATTATTCAAAGTAGCCCAAAGGGGCGTATAGATACCGCTGTCTGAATAAACTGACGAAACTCTTTCATCACTGGGTAACCCTGTATTTTTGCCGTATACTTCGTATGGTTCAAATTTTTGCGAAACTAATATGCCTCCCTGCAAGGTTGCAAAGGCTTTATACCCTGTAGAAACATCGGCACTGTAAAGTTGATTTTCCTTGAGATATTTGTTGATTTCTATATGCGGTATTCGGGCAACTTTAAGGTCCGGAAGTGTCATTGTAAATAGCCCTGAATCGAGTGTTCCAATCAGTGCACTGGTATGGTTAATTTTCTCAAGCACAAACGCGTTTTTATTATTTAGAATCCGATTGTTTATGGACGTAAAACTTGTATCTTTTTTAATTTTAATGTCAGGGTTATACTTTAATAGCCCCTCATAATACTGACCAACAAAAATCAGGCTATCAACAACATGCGTAAAATTACTGAATTGCGGTAAGTTTATTACATCTATGCGGTTATCGTAATACTTAAATATTTTATTAAAAGAAGCAAACAAAACAGTGTCTGCGATAATATATGTTTTCCAAATATCTCTGAAATTCTTAGCGTCTGATGAATCAACTAAACTAAGTAATGACTGATAATAAAGTTTGCCGCGCTCATCAGGCACAAGTTTACCAAACTCATTTACTGCACCAACATATACAGTTCCATGCTTGTCGACAGCTAATGACCTGACAATTGAATTGTTACTTATAGGTATTTGCCTCCAGCTATTACCATCGTACTCTAAAACGCCTTCATCATTATTACCTACATAAACAACACCTCTGTGATCTTTGACCAAAGCCCAATTTTGCTCTGTTCCGCCATATTCGGCCATTCCATAATAGCGGTAAAATGGATAACCATATTGGTTTACCTGGGCATAATTAGTCATCGAAATTATTAAAAAAACGAGAATGTAAAATATTCTTTGCATTATTTATTTATTGAATACATATATCTTGATAAATAACAGGAACCGCAATTTGTTCTGAAAAAGTACCATTAATTTAGTTGACATTCAAAATGCAATTAAAAATACAACCAATAAAAAAAGGAGGCAAATAAAAAAGCCCCCTTTTTTTATAATTATTTAATTATTAGTTTCTAACAACACCCTTGACTTGATAAATTTTCCCTTGTTCTGTTAAAAACTGTATTAAATACATACCATCTTTTAAAACTGGAATAAAATGGTTCGTACTTTTTGCTTCAACATTGTATTCTTCAATTCTACGTCCATTTAACTCAAAAATGATTAAACTGCCTTTTCTCGCATATTCATGCTGTTTGAGATAAATTTCATTCCCGGCTACATATAATTCTACAGTACCTTTGTTTCCTGCAATGCCCACATCGTTGGCAATAATTATATCCTGAGAATTAAGGGCTTCCACTCCAAACAAAACACTGTCGGCAACCGCAAGGCTAAATGCATGATTCTGTATGATACCGGAACCGCTGTACTCAAAATCAATTGTAAAATGAGCAGAATCAATTATTGTGAGATTTTCAATTGTGAGCCCTTCAGGCGCTGCTTGCAAAACAATATCGCTACTTGTAAAGCTATTCGTGATTATCCAATCGTCTATCATTTCAAAGTCAATTGCAGCATTATTTAGATTACTTTCATAAACGGTATCTGTAAGAGCAAATATTTGCTCAAGCAGTGGTTCAAAAGTTATGGAATTATCTGTGGTTAATGAACTCCCTGCTGCATCGTTATACTCAGATGGTTCAATCTCAAGGCTAACTGTGTGGTTTACATCGTAATCTTCTACCCTGTTGCCACTGATGTGAATTTCTGCATTTATTTCGCTGAGGTAAACCACTTCGTTGACCATCACGCCGGCTGGGAGCCAGACAAATGACCAGGCATTTGAGTTAAGCACCGGATTAAAGGTGCCTCCTGATAATTCCACTTCAAAAATATATCCATCTTCACGGCCTTCGGTTATTGTTGCCGGATTTACAATGGTTAATACTTCTGAATCGTTGATGGCTGAAATGGTTAATGTGTTGGATGTATAACTATTATTAGAAACCACTTCTGCACCAGCCATACCGATAGCAAAGTCTAAATAATCGACATCGAAGTCAGTACCATCGAATGCCAGGTTTAATGTTGCGACTGTAGGAGAAAGATAATTCACGCTGAAAATTTCACACCCGGTCGGTGCGTTCAGCAAACTAAAGTTAGCCTGATCGAGTGAATTATCGGCAAAACTATCATCGATTAAGGTCAGATCGATTACGGCTCCATTTAAATTTTCTTCATTTAGCCCTGCGTGAGATGCCTGAAGTTCTCCGGATTCCAGTATAGCAGTAATTGAAAGGGTGTTGGAGCTCACCTGCTCTCCAGTAGAACTACCAGCTGCCAAAAGCGTTACATTAAAGTTAGCATAATCTGTATCAAAGTCGGTCCCGTTAAAAGCCAGCTCAATATAAACAGAATCGGATGTTTCGAGCACAACGTTACCTTTAGTTAAGCCCGGAGGATGATTGTTTAACACAAAGTTGGAGGCATTGATGGGTGTCGCAAAAGTACCTCCACTAAATTTCAAACCAATAATTGCACCGTTAAGATTATCTTCATTGAGTGAGGTGAGGCTACTTAGTTGCAGGTTTTGTGCTTCAATAACTGCACTGAAAATAATAGATCCCGAAGCCGCAATTTCTGCTCCATCAAAGTCATCGACCTGAGAACCTCCAATGATTAATTCATCTACGATGATATCGTTGTCGTAATCAGCAGAGGCATTTCCGGCAAGAATTACAGTTGCCTCAGTTGGTGCAACTTTATTGATAGCACCTATACTAACACCTGGGGGAAGACCAGAAAAAACCCATGCATCGGGACTTAAACCATCGGCGAATGTACCTCCTGAAATTACAATATTAACCTCGGCCCCATCTTCAAAGCCCTCCGTAATCAAGCCTGCTGTAAAAGACAGGTTTTCAGTATCATCAGTGGCAATAAAGGTCCACCCTGCGAAAGCACTAAGTGCACTGGAACTTAATTCAAATTGAGAGGCTTCAATTGTTACACCTGCATCCAGAATATTGGAGTCGTAGTCCTGTGTCCGGTTTCCTGATAATGTAACCTCCACGACGGTATCATTCAGCCGTGCAATATTTCCCGGTGTGACCCCTTCCGGTAAATTGCCAAATGTAAATGCTCCGGGATCAATGGTTGAAATCAATGTGTCTTCTCTAACTGTGATAAACAACATTTTGCCATCTTCTTCCGATTCATACAAATCGCCGTTGTCAGTTAGCACCAGTTCGGCAGGTTCAATTGTAGCGACAAATGTAACACCTGTGCCGGAAATATCAGATGTGGTCTCGTCTACTACTGCAGCATTTATGGAAGCGGTAGTGTTGGTGATATCAATATCATAATCAATTGTTGAGTTCCCGCTCAGGGTAATGCTTAATTCATGCATATTTTCACGCACAACATTTCCAACTGACACACCCGGGGGTAAATTTGTCATTACCAAATCACCTGATGTAAAAGCCGGAGAAATGGTTCCGCCGGATAATATCGCTGTTATTAAAGCACCGTCTTCCTCACCTTCGGTGAAGGGTCCTCCAGATAAAGCAAGGGTTTCATCATCATCTATAGCGGTTATAGAAAGGTTATTATCAGATTCCAGGGCAGTACTTCGGTCATCAACATCTTCAGCAGACACCGTAAGAGCCAAATCTGTGATATGGGAGTCGAAATCGGTTTGTCTGTTGCCGGAGAGAGTGATGTCTACTTCGAGCATACTGTTGCGGGTTAAATTTCCAATTTGAACACCTTCAGGCAAATTGGCAAAAGTCCACCTTGAAAGCTGTGGCGGATTCCTGAAAGTACCTCCTGCAAGAGTAGCAGTAATTACTTCTCCATCCTCCGCACTTTCGGTTATGCCATCAGCATCAGTAGCAATGGCAATATGTTCCGGGTCGTTGTAGGCATTAAAAGTTACCCCTGAAGTAACTGTAACAGGGTTAGAAACGCCACTAATCTGGCTACTGCCAATGGTTAATTGTACATTTGTAATGTCGGTATCATAATCAACATTTCGGTTGCCTGCAAGAAAAATATAAACCGCAGTATCGTTTTGTCGATTAACACTTCCAATACCAACACCTCCAGGTAAATTATACATGGTCCATTCCCCTGCTGTCAACGGATCGACAAAGTTACGCTCATCGATAAAAACTGTAATTTGGTGACCATTTTCAGCACCCTCATTTATACCGGATCCACCGTCGGACATGCTAATAATCAAATCTTCATCTACCGCTTTAAAGGTTACACCTGTTGTAAGTACAAAATTACTCCCTGAATATTCATTTACGTCGGAAGCGGGCACAGTTAACTCAAAGTCTGTAATATCCGTATCGTAATCTGATGTACTGTTCCCGGCAAGTTCCACAGTAACCTCTGTAGCTGATTGCCTTGTAATGGGGCCCAAAGAAACACCAATTGGCATATTAATGGCAGACCAACTTCCGGTATTAAGGGACTGAGCAAAGGTACCCCCCGAAAGGGTTACAATTATAATTTCGCCATCCTCATTAGCTTCAATTATACTACCATCATCTGTCATTGAGAGGTTTTCAGCGTCATTATCAGCATTTATCGATAAGGTGTTTTCAGCGTTCAGGCTGCCGGTAGATGTATGTACAAATTGACTTTGGTTTACACTCAAGTTGAGCGTTTTATCAGAATCATAGTCATCCAGGCGGTTTCCTTCCAGGGTAATTTCAACAGTATCAGCATATGTTCTGCTCAAAGCTCCAATACTCACCCCAGTAGGTAACCCACTGATATTCCATCGACCTTCGTCGAGCGCTAATTGAAACTCTTCATTTAAAACCGATGCCTTTATCATGTGTCCATCTTCCATATTCTCCTGAATATTACTCTCAACGTTCCAATAAAGTTGGGGAGTAACAGCTTCTGCTCCGCCACCCGTAAATTCACCGAACTCACTAACAGTGGCTGTCAACTGGTTGTTGACAGTATTGGCAGCATCGAAAACATTCCAGAAATTACCATCATATTTCAGTGTGCTGAAGTTCGATTCTGTACCAAAAATATCTGTGTTAGCATAATTGAGTGATACATCTGCATCAAAACCTGAAATTCCTGAAGAAGTGATTATCCAATAACGATTGAGGTAATCTGTTGAATTACTGTTTTCAGGATGCTTTACATCCGACATCTGCAAATCTGCATAGCCGTTTGTAAATGTTCCGGAGGAAAAATTAATAGTTGCAGGCAAATACACTGCTGTTGCTGAATTATCGCCAACCGGAAACGTAAATGACTGAATGCCATCAAAATACTTTCGAATTAAACCATTATTCCCGGGAATAATCATAGCTGTTGCATCGGGGCTGCCGGAAACATTATTTGATGCTCCTAAAGTCAACATATTATCATTTAAGACCATGGAGCCCAAACTAAGCTGCAAATCACCTGATATAGTAATATCTGTATTCAAACTGGTTCCGGCCCCATTCAAAATAATATCCTCAAATAAAATGGGTTGTACCCCACCAATTGTTTGTATTGATGTTCCATTGAAAACGACCTCTCCTATTCCATTCAGATTTATGAATACTTCATCGGCCGATGCAATATTGTTAAAGAAACCACTGATCTGAATTTGTCCATCCAGATCAATGCTCCCATGCTGTGAACCAAAAGATTTATTAGTATATCCAGTTGTATTATCGCCCTGAACCTTAATATAAGCTCCATTTTGCACGATAATCGTGGCACCATTGTTTACGATCCCTTTTTGGCCATAAAATACAAGTGCAGAACACATTAGGAGAACTATAAATATATTCTTCATAAGTACTATTATTTCAGGTCTTCAATAAGATCTCTCAGCTCCTTATTTGCTTGTTTCAACTCTTCAATTTCCTGAGAATTTGTTTTTATCTCTTCAGCTTGCTGTTGAATAGTTTTCTGCTGTTGCTGCATCAAGCCCACAACAACAGGTACCATTGCATCATAATTAATTCCCGGATTTTCTGTTTTAGTGGTTACATATTCATTTCGTTCCGGGTCAAAATCAGTATCAGTAGTAACTACTGCAGCTGGCGCTACTTTAAGTAGCGATTCAATAGTAAAACCATATTTTAACTGACCTCCCCGAAGCTCATCTGTATAATAATGAACAGGCTCAAGCTCTTCAAGTAAATCAATATCAATATTTATCTTTTCGGCAGATTTGCGTTGTTGACTTTTTACATAAGTTACATATTCCAGAGCTACAACGTCATCCCAATGCTCAGTAGATGTGTTATTTCCCAGGTCATACGCCTGAATACTTCCACCATATGGGACAATATCATTGTCTATACCTGTTCCGCCAGCTAATCTTCCTATTCTATATCCGTTTAATGAAATTGTGGCATTTGCATCACTAATATCCAAATTATAGGCAGGGTTATCGTTGTTTATTCCAACATTTCCATTAAATGTGATGGTTTCTACTGAAAAATCGCCATAAACCAGTTTGCTGGTAGAATTGTTTCCAATAATAAGCTTATCAGAACCTGTTTCATTGTAACCTGCCCGGTAACCGATAAACACATTCCTTTGGCCTGTAATATTGTTGTAACCAGATTGATTACCTATCAATACACTGTTAGTTATTGTAGAAACCGTAGCGTAACTGCCGCCATTACCGCCGGCATTTTCTCCCAGAAATACGTTATTGCTACCATCGTTGGCATATCCGGCCCTGTTACCGAGATATACATTTCGGGAACCGGTGGTCCCGTGAGAACCTGAAGTTGTTCCTATAATTACATTACTACTGCCGTCTTCATTGCCTGAACCTGCAAAAGCTCCGATATAAATATTATCCAGTCCTTCAGAATTTTCATAGCCGGCCTCTCTACCAATAAACACATTACGGTAACCACCTCCGGATAATCCTTGATTATTAAATCCGCTTCTGTTACCTATAAAAACATTAGACCATCCATCCACGTTGTTTTTACCGGCATAAGTACCAATAAAAACATTGGAAGCACTATTATTTAAGCGGCCAGCCTGATAACCAATGGCCACATTGTAGAAACCGTCTTTGTTGCCCATACCTGCCTCGTATCCGGCGTAAAAGTTTTTGGTTCCGGAGGTGATAGAGTCTCCGGCCCGATGACCGATAAGATAATTCTCTACAGTAAGATTCAAAAACTGAGAGCTGCCTTTGCCTGAGGTTAATCCGCCTACAGCAAACCCACCTTTTTGTGCTTTTGCTGAGTTATTTACATATATCCGTGCACTATCGCGCTCCACCGTAAGATAGTTCTCAGGAAGTGCTTTCCCCGATGTCAATCCGCCTACGGCAAAACCACCTTTTTGGGCTTTAGCCCCTGCTTTATGGTAAATTCGTGTGCTATCGGGATTTAGTATAAAATACTTATTAGCCACGGCCTTCCCTGAGGTTAGTCCACCCACAGCAAAACCGCCTTTAAGCGCTTTGGTTGAACTGTCATCTATATAAAACCGTACACTGTCAGGCGTAATGCGCATATAATCGGTAGCAGTAGCTTTGCCTGAAGTTAGTCCTCCAACTGCAAAGCCACCCTTCTGCGCTTTAACGCTATCCTCAACAAAATTTACTCTTACCTCATTTTCATAAACAGCAAATATCACATCGCCTTTGCTATTTTTAACGTCGAAAAGCGGATCATCAGGAGATGAAGATGACCCCTGCACACTAAGCCGGCTCATCGGGGTTGCCGTACCAATGCCCATTTTGGTATTTTCACCTGAAAGGTAAAAAACAGAGTCACCAATATTCTGGAACAATTGCCCGCCACTCACAGGTAACCAACTGGAGCCTGAATAAAAGTAATAAGCATCGTTATCTATATTGTATATCAACAAGCCGGCAGCCGGAGCATTGATATTACTCATTTGTACATTTGTCAATCGTGGTATTAGCAACCCTTTGTTGGTAGAATATACGTCTAACACTGCACTATTGTCGGCGGTGTACGTATTGACATCTGTAATCGCTGTGTTCTGTGCAAATAAGAAATTAGCTGACAAAAACTGCAAAACAACGATTAAAAAAACTAAAACTTTACTTATTTTTTTCATGGCTAAAAGGTTTATTTTTATCTAATTCAATTACTGACACAAAAAGTAGTTTCATGAAGCCAAACTTTTATCTTTTTGTATATGAATAATTTATTGTTATAAATTTAATTGTCCCAAAAGAAAAAACATCCATCCTTATTCGGTCGAAACCGATTTTGGATTATAATAAATGTTTACCAACGCATTACTAAGTCCCTGATAATTCTTTTCGCCTGACAAAGCAACGTTCTGGTGAAAAGAAAAACCAGCGAGTTGCACAATCGCCAAAAACACCACACATGCAGATTTAGCTGCATCCTTGAAGCAAATTACTACATGAAATGCATTTAACCAAGCAAAAAGAACCCAATAACATTTACTTAACCTCACGATTTCATAATGGTGAAAATTAAAAATTGTTATATTTGCCTAAAAAAATGGCAAAAAAATTTTCATACAGCGAAGCCACGCAAGAAATTGAAGGTATTATAGAACAACTCGAAGCCGGCGACCTTGAGATTGATGAGTTAAGCACAAAAGTTAAACGTGCCTCGCAACTGATAAAGAAGTGTAAAGATCACCTAAAATCAACGGAAGATAAGGTGAACGAAATTCTGGATGAGGAACAGGAAGATGATTAAACATTTTTCTCTAAATAGAAGTGAACCAACTTGTGCAAAGGCTCTTTAACAATGGCCTGAATTGGAATGTTTAAAGAATTTGCCACCTGAAAGAGCAGGTTTTCACCAAGAAAGGCTATTGATCCACCAAACGCAATTGGATATGGGTGCTTCTGTAAATGGTAGCTATAGAAATCAAAATATTTGAAAAATGCCTGTCGGCAAATATCAGCAAGGAATTGATTATTAAGGTTTCGCATCAAATACCTGGTAAATAGTTGCTGTACATTTTCCTCTGCTATGCTTTGGGCTTTTATCTTTTGCAAATCGCTAAGGATATCGGCAGGTAAATTACCGGACTGGTACAAACCAAATAGCTGAGCACCTAAGTGCGTACCACTGCCGGGATCTTTCTCTTTGCCGGGCGAATCCACTTCAAAACTCAGGCTATTACCATCGAAGTAGGCCATTGAAGAGCCTGTGCCTAAAACAGCCACATTTCCGGGCGTAGATCTCCAAACACCATGAGCCACTGCCATTAAATCTGAATACACGTGAACATTGGCCCCGGGGAACCAGCCCAATAAAAAATGCTTAACTTTCTCAGCCTCCTGAGCTTTTGCACAGCCAGTGCCATAAAAATACAGATCGGTAATATTATTTTGATTCTCTTGCAGCTGCAACGGGCACACTAAATTGTCACTTAAAACAAAGGGGTGCATACCTGCCGATGACAGATATATTACCTTTTCACCCTGAAGAAGTGCCCACATAGTATTTGACCCTCCGCTATCTGCAATTAAAATCATATAACCGTGTTTTTAGTACAGTCAAATAAACCGTCAATTAGAATTATACGAAATTATTTCTGTTACAAAAGTACAGATCCAAAACAATAAAGGAAGATAAGAATCTTTTATTTATTGAATAGTAACTATTTTTGTAAACATAAAACGGAATAAAGGTGAGTAAAAGTTATATACAGCAATTAATAAGAGCAGGGGAGCATCAGAGACAAGATTTTAAGTTTGCGGTAAATGACGCCAGAAAAATTGCCCGGTCCCTTGTTGCTTTTGCCAATACAGATGGAGGGAAGCTTCTTATCGGAATCAAGGACAATGGAGCAATAGCGGGTGTGCGTTCGGAGGAAGAAGTTCATATGCTTGAGGCTGCCTCACAACTTTATTCCAAACCCAATGTACCTTATACTGTAACCGAATGGAATATTGGCGGAAAAATAATTTTGGAAGTTGATGTAGCCCCGGGCAACCAAAAACCTTACTACGCGCCAAATGAAGAAAAAAAATGGCTTGTGTATTTACGTGTTAATGATCAAAACCGACTGGCCAATAAAGTTATTTTAAAAGTTTGGCAAAAAAAACGCGATAAATCTGGTATATACTTCGCCTATAGCAATAACGAAAGATTCCTGCTAAACTACCTTGAAGAGCACCCGACAATTACTTTTTCGAAGCTTTGCCGGTTAACAAAAATGCGCCGGTTTGAAGCAGAAGAATTATTAGCAAACCTGATAGTGCTTAATGTAATTGAGCCCGATTTTTCGTCAACCAAAACCATCATGTACCGGTTAAAAGTAATTCCAGATGCATAATAGAATACTTGCAGAAAACCCTGCCGGGTTATGCGAGGAGGATATTAGTAGAAATTTAATCATTGTAAAAACCGTAGGTGGATTTTTACTCAGAAAAGGCGCCCAAAACTTTCAAACTTAATCCGGAATGCTGCAAAGCCTAAATAAGGTTTTACACTTGCGAAACTTGATTGGCTTACCAATTCTGAAAAAGATAAGCCCTCTGAAAACATAAAATTACCAAACAGGAAGAAAAATAGAGAAGTGCTGGAGTTTATTAAAGCCTTTTATACCAATATACCGACAATTAACCCAACTTGAAAATTTTGGTCTAAAAATCAGGAAAGTAGAAAAAATATTGGATTTCTTAAACACACATAACCAAGCAATTATAAAGAGCACATTTTTCGACCATATTCTTAATCAGCTGAA
>NZ_JBSRDC010000002.1:0-33446 GCF_055145285.1 Salinivirga sp.
CTGATTAAGAATATGGTCGAAAAATGTGCTCTTTATAATTGCTTGGTTATGTGTGTTTAAGAAATCCAATATTTTTTCTACTTTCCTGATTTTTAGACCAAAATTTTCAAGTTGGGTTAACCATTACTAAATCAAAGGATCAAAAAACAGAAAACCCCACATTGGAAACAGACCCATTCCGATTACAACAAATTATATCCAATCTGCTGGATAACGCCTTAAAATTTACCGAAGAAGGATTTATAGAAGTAGGTTACCATTATGATGAACAAGCTAAAAGGCTTAATATTTACGTCAAAGATACCGGTATAGGGATGACACAAGACCAAAAGGCATACGTATTTCAACGTTTTGGCAAAATCGAAGAACGCGCCAAAAAACTTTATCGCGGAGCCGGCTTAGGCCTGGCCATAAGCAAAAACCTTGTGGAAATGCTTGGAGGAACAATCCGTGTGGAATCGGCACCGGGAAAAGGATCTACATTCATGTTCAACCTGCCTTTTGAGGCCTAAAATACGCCCCAAAAAGCGAGTAACTTAAAAGTATAATTGGCCACCACGCCGGCTACAATACCTCCTAAAGTATGAGCCATTAAAGCCTTTGATGTTAAAGCCCTGTGTCCAAGCGTGTCGAGCATTGCCGTGTGTGTACTTAAAAAACCACTCCATGTCATACCCATAGCCGTAAAAACTGCAATTACATTACCTGTAATTAAACCCTCTGCAACAAAAGCTTTAACAAGCGATAATGCAGCTCCAACAGCTCCCAGTGCAGTAATCGGGAAAGCTATAAGCTCCGGACTTTTAAAACCAAAAAGAAACTCAAAAACACCGTTAATATAGCCTGCGAGCTTTGGTAAAATGGGGACTCCTTCATATGCCAGGCCTTGATATCCGATGGCTGCATCTTTTGGCCCAAATGTTACAATCATTACCATGGTACTGATAATTAGAACACCCGGAATAATCGCCAGCCCCAAATCGACACCGGATTTTCCGCCATCAAGTAGTGCGTTCAAAAATCTTAAAAATGTACCACCCTCGCTTCTGAAACGAATCTTGTTATCTTCCCCATGCTTTTCTTCTGAAGTTTTATGCTCAACCTTATCACGAATCAACCGCTGCATAAGCCGGGTGCTAATTATGGCGCCAATTAAAGCGCCAAAAAGACCAACCAGCGCCGGGCCAAAAAAGCCCAAACCCGCCATAAATGTGAGCACAATCAGTCCCATACCGAAGGCTGTGCCAAAATTGGCCAACGAAACCAACTCATATTCATAAAAATACTTTTTAAAGTTCTTGTCGTTGGCCAGGCTAATAATAGCCGGATTATCGGAAAAGAAAGTCATCAACCCGGCAAGAGCAGATACGCCGGGAAGATTAAAAATTGGTCGCATAAAAGGTTTTAAAATAAATTCGAGCAAACGAACCACTCCAAACTCAATCATCAGTCGCCCGAGAGCACCACTCAGCACCGTTATACCCATAATAAAAAAGACCGTATTCATAAGCAGGTCCCAGGCGGTATTCATTATTGTGTTTAACAAATTGGCGGTGCCCATTTTATATCCGAGAAATCCAAAAAACACAAAAAAAACGAGTAAAAAAACAAAAGCTTCGTAGCGTCTTTTCACTACAAAGCTTGTATTCTTAAGTTGCAAAAGTGGCTTCATTGGTGGTTGGTTTTTCTTAGCAATTTATATTTATCCCTTATTCAACAATAGTGAATTTCAGCAGACAAATATAAGACCTTTATAACCTGAAGAAACATGTTATTTGTCATGCTTCAAAAAAAATCAATCATTTGATTCTTCTGCCTCAAGTTCCTCCCAAAACTCCACAGCTCTGCGCATATGTGGAATTACAATTGTACCACCCACTACGTTGGCTACACTAAATATTTCGAATAACTCATCTTTACGAACACCCAACTGATGGCATTGCTCCACATGGTAGCGAACGCAGTCGTCGCAACGCAACACCATAGATGAAACCAAACCCAGCATTTCTTTGGTTTTACTGTCGAGCGCACCCTCCATGTAAGTATTGGTATCGAGGTTAAATATGCGCTTAATCACCTTATTATCGGCTGCCAGAATCTTGTCGTTCATTTTTTGACGATATTCCCGGTATTCTTTCAATTTATCACTCATAATTTCCTGTATTTAATATTAGTAAAACTTTATGCCAAAATTCCGCGAAGCGTCGCCGATGAACAATCGGTAACGCTGACCTTTACATAATCTCCCGGCTTGTAATCAGCTTTTGGAAAAACAACCGCCTTATTTTGCTCGTTCCGGCCAAACAGTTCCTTATCCGACTTCTTCGATATTCCTTCGGCCAAAACTGTAAATGTTTTTCCGATATCTGCGCGATTACTTTTTAATGACAACTCCCGTTGTAGCGCAATAATTTCCTGCAACCGTTTTGTTTTGACTTCTTCAGGTACATTATCTTTCAAATGCGTGGCAGCATATGTTCCTGCTCTTTCGCTGTATTTAAACATAAATGCCCAATCAAAACGTACTTCTTTCATGAGCGAAAGCGTTTGCTCATGATCAGCTTCTGACTCATCATGAAAGCCACAAAAAACATCAGTTGTAATGCCACAATTCGGAATCAACTCACGAATTTTACGGATACGCTCAAGATACCAATCCCTGTCGTATTTTCTATTCATAAGGTTCAGCATTCGCGAGCTCCCCGATTGAACCGGCAAGTGTATATGATTGCAAATATTTTCAGTTTCAGCAATGGTTTCGATCAACTTATCTGAAATATCTTTTGGATGTGAAGTAGTGAAACGAATTCGAACACTAGTGTCCAGTTTTGATACACTTTTCAAAAGGTCGGGAAAGTCCATATCGGTATTCCCGGTTTTATAATGATAAGAATTGACATTCTGCCCCAAAAGAGTCACTTCCTTATGTCCGGTATTGATAAGTGCTTTTACCTCATTTAAAACATCTTCAGGATCGCGACTCCGCTCCCTGCCTCTTGTATAAGGAACAATACAATAAGTGCAAAAATTATTGCACCCACGACTTATGGAAACAAAACCACCGAAGGCATTATCCTCAAGCCTTTTAGGCAATATGCCTGCATAGGTCTCCTCCTTGGAAAGTTCTGTATCAACGGCTGATGTTCCTGTATCAGCGAGCGATAACATGTTAGGCAATTTCCGGTAAGCGTCAGGCCCGGCCACAATATTAACTAGCTTATTGTCAGTCAACTTATCACCTAACCTTTCGGCCATACAGCCAATAATTCCCACCTTAAGTCCCGGATTAATTTTTTTATTATGTTTTAAAGCATCCAAACGGTTCCATATACGTTGCTCAGCATTATCTCTTATTGAACAGGTATTGATTAATACCAGATCTGCCTCCGATTCATTATCAGTTATTTCGTAATGCTCCTCGCCCAATACAGATGCAACCACCTCACTATCGGCTACATTCATTTGACACCCGTATGTTTCGATATATAATTTCCTGGTCATATTTGTATCAATCTATTTTTTCGCTGCAAATATAATGCTTATCAGACATGAATCTGCAAAACGCTGTGCCTGATTTATTGAACTTACTATCAATGCATTTAATTTAAGTTCCAGGAAGGCTACACAATAAGGCTTTTAGTATCTTTTTATCTGATTATAACGACCCATATTTTTTCTTAATTTTGCAATTAGCATATTCACATAAAACCAAATCAAATGGCAGGACACAGCAAATGGGCAAACATCAAACACCGAAAAGGTGCACAAGACGCCAAAAGAGCAAAGATGTTCACACGAATATCGAAAGAAATAATGATTGCCGTGAAAGAAGGCAATGATCCGGATCCGAACAACAACCCCCGTTTAAGGCTGGCCATACAAAATGCAAGGGGCATCAACATGCCTAATGACAATATACAGCGGGCCATAGACAAAGCTTCAGACAAATCAACCGACCAATTAGCTGAAATGACATTTGAGGGCCATGCCCCCGGTGGAGTAGGAATATTTGTTGAATGCATGACAGATAATAACAACCGTACAGTGAGCGATGTACGCTCCATTTTCAATAAACGTGGAGGCAGCCTGGGAAAAAATGGCTCACTCAGTTTTATTTTTGAACGTAAAGGCATGTTCACCATACCAAAAAAAGCAGACATCGACCTGGAAGAAATTGAGCTTGAACTGATTGATGCAGGAGCTGAAGAATTTGACAGCGAAGGAGAACTACTCATTGTAACCACCTCAATGGAAGACTTCGGAAACATGCAGAAAAAACTGGATGAACTGAATATTGAAGCCGAAAATGCGGGATTGCAAAGAATACCAAACTCCACCCAGGAAGTCGATTTAGAAACAGCAAAAAAAGTACTGGCTATGGTGGAAGAATTTGAGGAAAACGACGACGTTCAGAATGTATACCACAACCTTGAAATGACACCGGAATTGGAAAAAGAGCTCTCTTAATCCCATTAATCTGACTACAAGCACATAGGTTACTTTGGCTCTTTTTTTGCTCTGTTTTCAATTGAGAAACGAACAGCAACTAATTAGGAAAATCTTTGTATGAAGCGAATTTTATTAAGCTTTACGCTTATCATTATACCCTTTCTTTCTATATATGCACAAGAAAAAAAACAAGCTGAAGCAACCCGAACTCAGGAGAAAATAACTATTGACGGGAAACTTCTAGAAACCGCATGGGACGAGACTCCCGAAGCAACAGATTTCATACAGTACAGCCCTTACAATGGAGAAAAACCCAGCGAAACCACCCATGTAAGATTTATATATGATGATGATGCCTTATACGTGGGTGCTTTCCTCGAAGACACCCACCCAGACCAGATTTCTAAAAATATTGGAAAAAGAGACGACTTTAATCTGGCCGATTATTTTGGTGTATATATTGACCCCTACAATGATGCCAGCAAAGCCTACGGATTTTTCGTAACGGCATCGGGCGTGCAGGTCGACATAAAGTCAACAACTTACAAAGACTATCAATGGGATGCCGTGTGGAAATCAGCCATAGAGCACACGCCCAATGGCTGGAGTGTAGAGATGCGCATCCCCTATTCAGCATTGCGGTTTTCCAAAGCAAAAAGTCAGCAATGGGGATTAAACATAGAACGGGCAATTCAACGTAACAGAGAAGTAAGTACCTGGAATTACATCGACATCAATACAGAAGGAACCAACAAACAAGCAGGAATATTAACGGGAATAACAAACGTAGAACCTCCCATAAGACTGGCGTTCATCCCATACATGTCGGCATATATAGAAAACGAAAACCACAAAAACACCTATTCAATCAAAGGAGGCATGGATGTAAAATATGGCATCAACGAAAGCTTCACGCTTGACATGATGCTTATACCTGATTTTGGACAGGTAAAATCTGACAAAGAACGTTTAAATCTAAGTCCCTTCGAAACATATTATGGAGAAAACAGGGAGTTTTTCAAAGAGGGGATGGAGCTTTTCAACAGGGCCGGTATTTTTTATTCAAGACGCATTGGCGCCGAACCCGTTAATACCGGCAAAGCATACGAAATTGCAGACTCTGTTGGCGCGGAGGTAATCGAAATGCCAACCAGCACCCAATTAATCAATGCCACAAAAATTACAGGAAAAACCAGTAACGGTATGAATATCGGCATTCTGAATGCCATGAGTCAAAAAACCAAGGCTACCATAAAAGACACGCTAACAGGCGAAGAGGAAAATGTACAAGTTCAACCATTTACCAATTATAATGTCAGTGTACTGGAACAAAGCTTGCCGGGCAATTCATTTATCAGCCTTATCAATACAAACGTGCACAGACCATCTGACAACTATACCGCTAATGTAACCGGCACAGAGCTTCGATATGAAATTAAAAAATCCATTGCCATCAAAGGTTCTGCATCGCTTAGCCAGCAATATAAATTAGAAAACCCATACGGCTACACGTATTGGGTAGAAATAGAAAAAATCTCCGGCCGGTTTCGTTTCTCTGCGGAGCACAATACAGAGAGCCCCGATTACGACCCCAATGATCTGGGATACCTACGAAGCCCGGACGAAAGGAGCCAAAATGCATCACTTTCATACACTATCAGAGATCCATTCTGGAAACTACTTAACCTGCACAACGAAATAGAGGTACAATACAACACCATGTTCGATTACCATGATTTTATCAATACAAAAATTGAATTGTCAACACGGGGAACAACAAAAAATCACCTTTCGTTTGGCCTCAGCACTGAGATAAAACCCATAATGGGATACGATTATTATGAACCGCGCACAGAAGGGTACAAATTTAAAACTGCTGCCTGGCAAAACGGAAACATGTGGATATCATCAGATTACAGAAAAACTTTTGCTTTTGATGTAAGTTTTGGAGGCTGGGTGGCAAAACAATACGACCAATCAGGTTTATGGTACAGTGTAAGCCCGAGGCTACGATTGGGAGAAAAATTCCAATTGGTTTATGATTTTAACGGCGACAACAGCTTTAAATCAATAGGCTATATTACAAGTAGCTCAGGCCAGGACTCTGTTGTATTTGGTCGCAGAGATTACCAAAAACTTGAAAACAACATTAACCTCAATTATATCTTCAACCCAAAATCATCTTTGACTTTTTACTTGCGACATTACTGGACAAAAGTCAACTATGATCATTTTTACCTGCTCAATCGAGACGGAACGCTAACTGATTATGCTGAGTACAATGAAAACGAAGACATAAATTACAATGCCTTCAATATTGACCTGGCCTACACCTGGCAGTTTGCACCCGGAAGCGAAATGTCGTTGGTATGGAAAAACCAAATCCTCACCCAAACCGATCAAGTAATCAATGATTTTGGTCGCAACCTTGAGAATACCTTTACGGACCTCGGAAAAAACAGTATTTCCATCAGGATACTGTATTACCTCGATTACCTGCAAATTAAGAAAACATTGCTTTAAAAGTTTATTTGCTTATCGCCGGGAATCGAGCCAGGCATGCAGTGCTGCTATTGCCCACAACCTGTTATACAGAAATGCATATTTAGGACTTTTAAACTTTTTTTGCAAACTGGCCACATAATCTGGCTCAACAACGCCATGTTTAACTAACATTGATCTGTTGAGGTATGTATTGAACCAATCGGCCAGTGGTCCTTTCATCCACTGCTCCAAAGGCACAGAGAAACCTTGCTTAGGCCGATCGAAAATTTCTTCGGGCACATAACGGTAAAGCAACTTTTTAAGTAAATATTTCCCTGTTTTGCCTTTCAACCGCAAAGAAGGGTCTAAGTTAAATGCCATTTCAACAATCCGATAATCCAAAAGAGGCACACGTGTTTCCAGCGCATAACGCATGCTGGCCCTATCAACTTTTGTAAGCAAATCATCAGGCAAATAATATTTAAAATCAAACAGTGCCTGTCGCTCCTCCGGGGTTAGCTGCGACTTAACTTGCTCATAATAAGGACTAAATTCAGCTACCGGCTCTTTCAACAAATGAGTCAGTTCCCTTTGACTAAAGAAATATTGCTCTTGTGAAAAAATATGAGGTTCTATGGCATTGGCTTTTTCAAACATACGAGCCACCCTTTTATAGCGGCTACCTCCCAGTTTCAGGGCAGTTCTGTATAGTGGTGCCATTATCCTGGTTTGCTGATTGGCAAGTCTGCCAGCCCAAACATGGGAACCATACCCCATAAATAACTCATCACCACCATCGCCCGATAAAGTCACGCTCACCTCATTTTTAGCCAATCTGGAAACAAGCATAGTAGGTATGGCACTTGTATCGGCAAAAGGCTCATCATAGTGCGAAATAATATCTGGCAGCAATTCCTCAGCCTCCTTCTCAGTAGCATAAAGCAATCTGTGTTCTGACCCAATGTGTGCTGCAACTTTAGCTGCATAATCAGCTTCGTTGTGTCTGGCATGTTCAAATCCAATTGTAAAAGTCTTTATCTTCCCCGGGAAGTGGCGTGCGGCCAGAGCTGAAACCAAACTGCTATCCACCCCTCCACTGAGAAATGTACCCACAGGCACATCACTAATCAATCTGCTTTGCACAGCACTGTTCACTATTTTGTCGAGCCTGATGAGGGCCTCCTTCTCACTTTTAATGTGATCTTTTTTAATTTTCTGCTCAATGCTCCACCACTTGCGCTTAACTATTCCATTAGTATCTATAATAGCCAGTTCGCCAGGTAAAAGTTTGTGTACATCCTCATAAATACTATCAGGAGCAGGAATAAAACCAAGATGCAGATAATTAGATACAGATCTATGATTTATTTGCAACCAGTTTTTGGGCAAGCAGTTTTGCAATGCTTTAAGCTCCGATGCAAAAACGCATGTACCCGGCTTTTCGTAATAGTACAAAGGTTTAATTCCCACACGGTCGCGAAACAAAAACAACCTTTGTTCCTGCCGGTCATAAATAGCTATGGCAAACATGCCACTCAAAGAGTTGACAAACTCCACTCCTTTTTTTGCAAACAGTTCCAGCACCACCTCAGAGTCGCTTGTGGTGCGGGTTTCAATACGAAACTGAGCAGCCAGCTCCCTGTAATTATAAACTTCTCCGTTATAGACCATCACAAATCGCCCGTCATGAGAATAAATAGGCTGATTGGCTCTTGCATTCAAATCTATAATACTGAGTCTTTCGTGCACCAAGCCAACTTTTTCCTCAGAAAACAAACCGGAATAATCGGGTCCCCTGTGACGCAAACTTTCTGACATTAATTCCAGAGATTGCTCATTGAGCTCCATTCCGGAATGCCAATAACCGGCAATTCCACACATAATAATTAAAATTTTAAGCGAACTTAAGCAAAAAAACTCATTTTCGCCTTCCAAAGAAAGTGATATACCCGCATTTCCCTGAGAAAAACTCTTAAATTTGTATGATGAAACGAGCCATGACAAAAAATTTGACATACACTCGCATGATTATAATGAAGCTAAAAACACCATTTGGCGGGCATTTGATTCATCATGGTGAGCTCCCCCGCCTTCTGCGGGGCAGGCTATCCGACAAATAAAAATCAATTTTAAACGGATGAAAGAAAAAATTTATCTATTTTTAGGTTTATCAAATTGCGTTTTATAGTTTTACAGGGCCGATAAACCCACTATAAAAGAGCACAGTACACAATTTGGTATTATTCCGGAAATATTAAAAGAGCCACGGGCGTTAATTATTAAACTATTAGGTATGAAGTACAGATTTACCATTGCAAACCGCTTATTTGTAGGCTTTGGTCTCATCATAATCACCCTTCTAATTAGCAGTGTACTTACTTACACCACACTGCAGCAAAACAAACAACTCAACGAAGAAGTCGCCAATGTTTATACCCCCTCGGTATCGCATTTGGGCGATATGCTGCAATTGGTGAACAACTCAAAAATGTTGATCAAAAACTGGGTGCATATTGAAAGAAAAAGCGGAACACCCGACAAACTCAAGTTAAGAGCACTGCACACCGAAGAATTTCCTGCCCTTGTTTCAAAAATCAAAAGCATTTACCATAACTGGACTCCGGAGGAACAAGCTATATTCGACTCATTAGTAGTACTCATGAAGGATACACTTTTTGCTCAGCATAAACAAATTATGGGCCGTTTGAATACTTTTGAAAGCTATGATGACCCAATGGTAGTTTTTGAGATATATCCTATGGTAGAAGAGGGTGGCGAAGTTATTAACACCACAAATAAAGTTCAGGATAAAGTAAAAAAACTTACCAAAAAGCTCGAAGAAAAAAGCGAACAGAAAAACAAGGCCATGTTCGAATCTCTGGACTCGTTCCAGTTATTCATTATTTTCTCAGGCATCATTATGCTAATCATTGCATTGGCTATTGCCATATTTATTTCACGCTCCACCATCCGCCCAATTTTACGGCTGAAAGATTTCCTTTTGATTATGACCCGGGGTGTATTGCCCGATGAAAAAATGAAGGAAGCCAATGATGAAATTGGCGACATGAGTAAAGCACTGAACAAATACATCGATGGCATGCGACGCACTTCTGATTTTGCCATCGATTTGGGTAAAGGAGAATACAACACCGATTTTAAACCACTCAGCGAAGAAGACACCTTAGGCAACGCACTTCTCGGTATGCGCAATGATCTCAAAAAAGCAGCAGCAGAAGAAGAACGCAGGAAAAAAGAAGACGAAATACGCAACTGGAGCGCCCAGGGTATTGCCAAATTCAGCGACATTCTCAGACAGAATAATGACGATATAGAGCAACTATCTTACAACATTGTCGACAACCTAATCAACTATATAGATGCTATACAAGGCGCCATTTACGTGCTTAGCACCAACGAAGAAGATGAAGGAGAGCAATATTTCGAGATGACAGCCGCTGTAGCCTATGGCCGCCAAAAAATGGTCGACCGTAAAATCGAACTGGAAGAAGGGCTCGTTGGACGGTGCGCCTTTGAAAAAGCAACCGTTTATCTTAAAGAAATACCGGAAGATTATATCCGCATCACAAGTGGCTTAGGTGACGACAATCCAACTGTGTTATTACTTGTACCATTAAAATTGAATAATGAAATTTTTGGGGTGCTTGAAATTGTATCTTTCAAAGAATTTGCCGATTACCAGATAGAATTTGTTGAAAAGGTAGGGGAAGATATTGCTTCTACCATTTCTTCGGTCCGTATAAATCAACGCACTGCAAGATTACTTGAAGAGTCGAGACAAAAAGGTGAAGAGCTCGCATCGCAGGAAGAAGAAATGCGCCAAAACATGGAAGAGTTGCAGGCAACACAGGAGGAGTCAGCGCGACGTGAAACAGAGATGCAGGACACCATAGATGCCATTAATAACACCCTGGGAAATTTTGATATGGACATCAATGGTTACATCATCAGTGCCAATGATAAGTATGCAGAGCTAATACAAAAAAAGACCGGAGAACTTATAGGTAAAGAACACCGATCATTAATCGATCCGGAAATAAACGATGTCGAACATTACAATGAAATATGGGAAGGGCTGAAAAATGGCATGCCCTCAGAAATGGAGATTCAATATAAAACCCCCGATGGAAATGTATGGCTTAAAGAATCGTATACACCTGCCAAAAATATTGAAGGTGAATATGAAAAAATAGTAACTCTGGTAATGGATGTAAGCGAAAAACGAAGTAAAGACAGCGCCATACATGCTTATCAGCACGAACTTGAAGACCAGGGAGAAATAGTCCGGGAGACCATGGAGCAAACCAACAACATAAAAGAAGAATACGAAAAAAAGCTTACTGAAATAGAAAAGGAAAAAGAAATAATCGAGGAAGAATCAAGAGTACAAATCGAAAGCCTGAAAATGCAGATCAAAGAACTCACAGGAGATGACGAATAACAGGCATACTCATTCATTAATAGCGGAGGCTCACTGTAACTTCCGCTTTTTTTATTGAACAAAAAAATAGATTATGCAACTCGCAAACTTAGACTGGATAATACTTGCCATATTTTTTCTTATTGTTCTAAGCATTGGGTGGGCAGCATCACGCACAGCCCGCAAAGACACTTCACAATTTTTCCTTGGTGGCCGTGGCATGCCCTGGTGGTTACTGGGTGTTTCCATGGTGGCCTGCACCTTCTCGGCAGATACCCCAAACCTGGTAACAGACTTTGTACGCACTTCAGGCGTAGCAAAAAACTGGGCATGGTGGGCATTCCTCATTACAGGAATGGTTACTGTTTTTATTTATGCTAAACTCTGGCGCCGATCGAATGTGCTCACTGACCTTGAATTTTATGAACTACGCTACTCCGGAAAAATGGCGTCGTTTCTCAGGGTGTTCAGGTCTGTTTATCTCGGTCTTTTTTTTAATGTTTTAATCATGGCGAGTGTGAGCTTGGCAGCTATTAAAATTGGAGCTGTAATGTTTGGCCTTCAACCATGGGTCACCATTGTAATAGGTTCTATAGCGGTGGTAATGTATGCCGGCATTGGCGGACTCAAAGGTGTTATTTGGGCAGATTTTTTCCAGTACAGCATAGCCTTGTTTGGCGCCATCTACGCCGCTGTTATTGCTCTACAACAACCGGAGGTTGGCGGCTTGGATGGTTTGCTCACACATCCCGATATTCAGGATAAACTGAGTTTTTTTCCCGATCTTTCTGATACAGGCACCTTACTTACATTGCTAATAATACCAATTGCCGTGCAATGGTGGAGCGTTTGGTATCCTGGCGCCGAACCGGGTGGTGGCGGATATATTGCACAACGGATGCTTTCAGCCAAAGATGAAAAAAATGCCATTGGAGCTACACTCTTTTTTAACTTTATGCACTATGCTATTCGACCATGGCCATGGATTATAGTAGCTTTAGCCTCACTAATTATTTATCCGGATCTTGCTACAATCAAAACCGAATTCCCGGGTATTGATCCGGAATATCTCAAACACGACATAGCCTATCCGGTAATGATGTCGAAACTTGACCCGGGATGGCTCGGCCTTGTAGTGGCCTCACTCATAGCAGCCTACATGTCAACCATTGGAACACATTTAAACTGGGGCTCCTCATATATCGTAAACGATTTTTACAAAAGAGTAATAAAACCCAACGCACCTGAAAAAGAACTGGTGCGCATTGGACAGTTATCAACACTTCTCCTTATGCTCTTCTCCGGCCTCATAGCCCTCACAGTAATGGAAAATGCACAGGAAGCATTTAACATACTGCTGCTCTCAGGCGCAGGCTCTGGGGCAATATACCTACTCAGGTGGTTTTGGTGGAGAATTAACGCACTTACCGAAATTGTGGCCATGGTAAGCGCCACTGTAACTGCAATTATTCTCATTTTTGCCGTTGATGACCAAACACTCACAACCCAACACCTCGATGCTTTTACTGTTAGATTACTCATAGCTGTGGGCGTAACCTCAATAGTCTGGGTCAGCACCACGCTCCTTTCAAAGCCCGAAAGCGAAGAAACCCTTACACGTTTCTACAGCAAAACACGCCCTGGTGGTCCCGGATGGAAAAAAATAGCCCGCAAAGTATATCCGGATGAAACAAAACCACACGCCTGGGCAATGCCCGTACAAATATTAAATGTATTTATTGGTTCAATTACAGTGTATGCAGCTTTATTTGGTATTGGCAGTATGATTTATGGTAAATGGATACAAGCCGCAATACTGCTTTTTATTACTGTTGCTGGCAGCTTTACCATATTAAAATTATTCCACAAGCTCAAAGCAGACATAAAATAAAAGCCGCTACTCATTGAGCAACGGCTTATATTCCATTTCCTGAAAAAAATATAGAAAAAAATCTATTCAGGAATAATTGCTTCTGTTGGACATACGTCAGCACATGCACCACAATCAGTACATGTATCAGGATCAATTACATAAATATCACCTTCTGATATAGCATCTACCGGACATTCTGGTATGCAGCTTCCGCATGCAACGCAATCTTCAGTAATTTTGTAAGCCATTTGTTTATTATATTTAAAGTTCTAGAATACACTACAAAAGTAAAAGGCTTTCCCAAAAAAAAGAAAGAAAAGATAAAAAAATAAAGGTATTATTCAACATCAACTAAAATGATTCATGTCAGGCAATTGGGCTATTTGAGTCATCTTTCCTTTCACCGTTTGCCCCATAGCAACCATTGGTTCAGTTCCAATAGGAAGAAAAACATCTACCCTGGACCCAAATTTTATAAAGCCCATCTCCTGGCCCGCTTCAACATTAGTATTTTCATCCGTTACATAGTTTTCAATCCGGCGTGCTACGATTCCTGCAATTTGCCGAATAACAATTTGCACTCTCCCGGCAGTTTCCATCAAAACACTTGTCCGTTCATTTAGTGTTGATGATTTGGGATGACGCGCTATTAAAAATTTTCCGGGATGATAGTGAAAGGTTTTCATTATGCCTTTGCATGGAAACCAATTGATATGCACGTTCCATACCGACATGAAAATGGAAATCTGCAAAGCTTTTTTCTTTAGAAACTCATCTTCATAAACCTCTTCGATGGCAACAATGGTACCGTCGGCCGGAGCTACCAAAATGCCCTCATCGCCATTAACCTGTCTTTTGGGGACCCGAAAAAACCGTAAAATAAAGACCAGTAAGGCGAATTCAGAAATTCCTACGATCAATGTGGCATACATACTACCCCAAATGGCGTGCAGGGCAGCAATCAGAATAATCATAGATAAAATTGTCGTAAGGATGATTCTATGGCCTGCACGGTGAATTTTCATAACAATTAATTTAATAAATAAAGGTAGGTAAAAACAAATGGGATGGCAAAAAGAAAACCATCAAAGCGATCAAATACACCGCCATGTCCCGGCAAAATACGTCCGGAATCTTTCATTCCGGCAGCACGCTTAAGTACCGATTCAACCAAATCACCAAAAGTTGCAGTTATGCTAATAATCATACTAATCACAATCCAGCGTATTGGATCAAAAATGGCCCATTGATGCGACAAAATCAGGGCCAACCCGGCTGATGCTAAAAACCCGCCTATAAACCCTTCCCACGATTTCTTTGGCGACACTCGAGGGGCAATTTTATTCTTTCCGATCAATACCCCAACAATGTAAGCAAATGTATCGAAGGTCCATGTAAACAACACAATGGATAGCACAAGCCTGTAATCATATTTGCCTGAAAGGTAGGCAATTGCAAGCAATAAAACCATTGGCAGCGCCACATGAATTACGGGTAAAAAAGTCATGGAAAGATTTTGCGCAACGCGCCGTTTCCGTCTGTAGAGTTCTGTAATAAAAACGAGAAAAAATAAGGGAATAGTGAGCGATAATGCAGAGAAAGGAACAATTTTATTTACCACCAACCATCCACCTGCATATAAGAGAATTGACAGCACTATTTGCCAGGCCATTAATGGGTGTCCGTGCACTTTGCGAAGTAGGTGATGATATTCTATAAGACACAACAACATTACAACTCCATAAAAAAGCGTAAAGGTTACTTCATGCCACAAAATAGAAACTAATGTAACAAGAGCAAATAATAAACCTGTGAGCGACCGTTGGACAAAATTTTTCAAAAGTCTGCTTTTTTTATGAGGTGTTTAGATTTAATTACATTATCAGCTTCTACGTACACCTCTATCTCACCGACTGTTACATAGAAGGAGTCTTGTTTATCAATTACGACGGCCTGTATTTCATGATCTTTCAGCAAATCTTTAATGATATAAGCCTGGTATGCCTGACCAGTAGAAAAAACCCGCTGCCAGTCAGTATTTGCCATTATACCTCCTTATTTTTATCGTGCTTGTCATCGACTACATTATCTGTTGGCTCTGCAGATGACTCATACTCTTTTTTATCGCCTGCCTCAATTACATTTTTGCGTTTCCCGAAAATATCTTCCAGGTCATCGGCAAATATAACTTCTTTTTCCAAAAGCCTTTTAGCCAATATTTCATGACCTTCGCGACTGTCTCTCAATATCTTCAGAGCCCGTTGATAAGAAGACTCTATCAGTTTACGAGTTTCTTTGTCAATAATTACGGCAGTTTCTTCGCTGTATGGTTTGGTAAAGCTGTACTCATTTTGTCCTGTAGAATCAAAGAAACTAATATTGCCAACTTCGGGGCTCATACCAAAATACGTCACCATTGCATAAGCTTTTTTAGTGGCACGTTCAAGGTCATTAAGCGCTCCTGTAGAAACTTTTCCAAATACAATCTCCTCTGCAGCTCTACCGCCCATTAAGGCTGCCATTTCATCCAACATTTGTTCTTTAGTTGTAATCTGTCGCTCTTCTGGTAAATACCATGCGGCACCAAGCGCCTGCCCACGTGGCACAATAGTAACTTTTACCAGCGGATTGGCATGCTCAAGCAGCCAACTCACTGTGGCATGACCGGCTTCATGATAAGCTATGGTTTTTTTCTCAGATTTGGATATTATCTTATTTCGTTTCTCCAGGCCACCAATAATGCGGTCAATAGCATCAAGGAAGTCCTGTTTTTCGACTTTCTTTTTTTCATTTCGTGCAGCAATCAGGGCAGCTTCATTTACAGCATTAGCAATATCGGCGCCACTAAAACCGGGGGTTTGTTTGGCCAGAAAATCTGGTTTTAATTCCGGGTCTACCTTTTTTAGTGGTTTTAAATGGACTTTAAAAATCTCTCTACGTTCATTCAGGTCTGGCAATTCTACATGTATCTGTCGATCGAACCGTCCGGCGCGCAACAGAGCTTTATCCAGTACATCTACCCTGTTGGTGGCAGCCAGAATAATTACACCGGAGTTTACTTCAAATCCGTCCATCTCGCTCAGCAGTTGATTCAGGGTGTTTTCGCGTTCGTCATTGGCACCCATATTTGGATTCTTTCCCCGGGCACGACCAATGGCATCAATTTCATCTATAAAAATTATACAAGGTGATTTTTCTTTGGCCTGTTTAAAAAGGTCCCGAACCCTTGAAGCACCAACCCCAACAAACATTTCAACAAAGTCGGAGCCGGAAATAGAGAAAAACGGCACATCTGCCTCCCCGGCAACCGCACGTGCTAGCAAAGTTTTCCCGGTTCCGGGAGGTCCAATAAGCAGGGCACCTTTAGGAATTTTCCCGCCTAAATCGGTATAACGTTCGGGTGTCTTCAGAAAATCCACAATTTCTTTTACTTCAATTTTGGCTTCACTGAGTCCTGCTACATTTGAAAAGTCGACCTTTACTTTTGTTCCTTCGCGGTCAAAAAGCTTGGCTTTTGATTTACCAATATTGAAAATTTGTCCGCCGCCGCCGCCACCGCCGGTCATGCGTTTCATGATAAAAATCCAGATGGCTACTATAATAATAATGGGTAAAAACCAGCTTATTAGGTTGCCTATATGATCCTCACGTGTTTCATATTGCACGCTTATGCGCTCTTCTTGCGTAAAATCCTTTTGCATCTCATCCATCTGTTTCTCAAAATATTCTACCGAACCTATGGTAAAATAATATTGAGGGCTGGATGAAAATCCACCTTCGCTAAATTCTTTGTAGCGGCCGCTACCCAACTCACTGGGTTTGATGTAAACTTCAACTTTTTGTTTATTTACAACTACGAGACGCTCTACATGGTGTTTCTCCAACATGTTATTTTTAAAGTCTTTCCATGTAATTTCGCGCGCCCCATTTCCCATGCTGCTAAAAAACTGCATGCCAATGAATAGCAACAAAATAGCACCATAAATCCAGTATACATTAAATTTAGGTTTATTTGGTGTTTTGTCGGAATTATCTTTTTGTTGCCTTTGCTGGTTGTTCTCTTTCTCCATATCTGTTTTTATTCTTTTAAATCGCTTATCCTCGTTAATTCTCCGTCACCCCACAGTTCTTCCAATTTATATGTGTTCCTAACGTCTTTTTTAAATACATGTACAACAATATTAGAGTAATCGAGCAATATCCATTCGGCCTGTGCAACTCCTTCTTTGTGCATTACATGCTCATGGTATTGCTTGCGCAGATTTTTCTCAATATTATCAGCAATGGCATCAACCTGCCGGCTGGAATTTGCGTGACATATAATAAAGTAATCTGTTACTGCCTGCTCTAAATTTAAAAGGTTAATCTTTACTATTTCTTCACCTTTCTTTTCTTTTATACCCTCAACTATACAATTAATAATGTCATTTGGTTCGTTCTGTTCTTGCATATATTTTTATTGTCCTTTACTGTTCCGTTACTTATCAAGCTATAACAATTTTGACGCCAAAAGATGAAATTAATCAAACAAGAGGCACCAAAGGTATTTATTTGTAATTGGAGTACAAAATACTGACAATTTAGCAGCCTTTAATAATTGTTTACATGTTAAAATTATCGTCTAAACTGGCTTGAATTCTTATATCTCCGCCCAACCATAATTTGTATACACCCATTTCGTTTTTTCCGGAAAGGAGGTATTATCGACTCAATAATTATGAGCCTTGTTTTATGAATACTTGCCTCCCAATATGCTACATCGGCCTCACGTGAATCATAAACTACGCTCTCGGAGGTTACCAGGTCGCGGCCCCAAATAGTATCATTGGCAAATATGCTTCCTGTCTTAATACGATCGCCATTTTCGTCATATATAAAATTTCCCTCTTTATCTTTTTCGTAAATCGGAACTTTCTGTTTTTTAATTTCTTTTAATGCACGCTTAAACCGTTTCTCCGGATAAATTATGCGGAAATACACATCCTTAAGTTTCCGTTCGGCACATGTAAAAATGCGGTAGTCCTGACCACTATACACTACAACCTTAACCCGCACTGTATCTCCTGTATATACTTGTGCATAATTCGACTGACTGCGATAATCATACTCACCGTACAGGTCTTTATCGCAAAAATCTTTATCATCGCATCGCTGGGCACTCAAAAATAAAGGCCCGGAAACTAACAACAACAATAATATAATGTAATGCTTCATTCAACTACCTTTTACCAAAAGCGCTCTGCTTCTGTCCACTAAAGACTTTATGCTGTCAAATTCTGTTTTGGTCATTATAACATCATCCGGATTATCATATAATTCAGCATAGTACGCATTCAACTTTCGGACCATTATAAATACCTCATCCTTATCCATCTCATTTTTATGCATTTCCGATAAATATGCATTAAGATTTTCGATCACATACCGCTGATCTGCCAGGCAGCTCATTAACGCTCCCACTTCATGAACATCTTTTGCATTATAAGCAAGATACAGGCTTTCTATCCAGCCTGCCACAGTAATGTAGGATAAAAGTGTAGTTCTATCCTGGTCTTCCAGAAATTTAAACACGTTCCAATATGAATCTGCCGATAAATGATATAGAGAATCCACATTGTTTAGATTATTTTTGAACCGCTGCATGAGCTCTTCCCCGTAACCTTCAGCAAATCCTAATTCTTCGGCAAGTAATTTACCGGTTTCAAAATATGAAATGGTTTGCTGATTCTGCGAAAATACTGCACTATAGGCCAGGTCTGAAGCATACATACCAAATGCCAGCGCCTTTTCTTTCATCGATAAATATTTCGAAGCATTGGAAGTATTTAACAAAAGCCCCGGATTATAGTAGCCTCCCGCATTACGATAAAACATAAAAAACTCAATCGGAGTTGGCACTCTATATACTATCTTAGCTTCGCCCAACTCTCCTGTAACTTCCTCGTTTTTTGGCACTACTAATTCGTCTTTAACACTTTTATTTTCATTTTCATTTTCTCTTTGGCAGGAGGAAAATGAAAGTAAAATAATTAATATACTAATTACAAAGCGCATATTTATTGTCTTTGGGTGTGAAATTAATAAATTTCAGTCTATTAATTAGAATTATTAAAACAAAATAAACCTTTTTTCGTAAAAACTTGTTTAATACATAATTAATGTAGTTAAATATTTAAAAATTTACATATTATATATTAAAGTTTTGTAGATTTGCTCAACCAATTACAAACAGCGCTATGAGAAAAATTTTAACTTCACTAACAATAGCCATGTTACCAATCTTTGCCTATTGTCAGGTTCCTGATTTCACCATGACATCAACCCATGGAGAAACGTCTAATCTTCATTCTGAACTCGATTCCGGGAAGATTGTAGTCCTTGACTTTTTTAGCACAACCTGCGGAACATGCCAAACTGGAGTTCCAACCGTTGAAAAAATCTGGAACTCTGTGTTAAAAACGGGTGATAACGGATGGGTATGGGCTATAGAAATCTCCTACCACAACGACACAGCGATTAATGAATTTTTCCGTGAATATGGAGGCTCATTTCCAGCATTTTCTGTTGTAAATGATGACAGTATCATCAACCCGGACTTTGGTTTCGATGTACCTTATGCTCCGCAATACTATGTAGTGTGTCCCGATTACACCTACCAAAATGTGCCATTAAATATGGTTGAAACTCAAATAGTAAAATGTAGAGAGCAGACCGGAATTGATAATAATCTTAATCAATTATCAATAAAAACACGCTCTAACAGCATTTTTATTGATAATTTACCTTTAAGAGCAGGAAGATATCAAATTCGGGTGATCAATACCATGGGTCAAATCATACATAGCGGGATGGTTGCCGCAACAAGCAAAAACTGGCAGTCGCCCCGGCTCAGGAAAGGCGTTTATATTATTCAAATAATAGGGGCAAACAACTATCAGGTTTCAGGTAAAGTAGGGCTTTAATCTGACTTGTACTTTTCCAGATGCATATTTTCACCATCCCAAAAAGCATAAGAATAATGGTTTAACCAGTCTCCGAGGTTCACGTAAGTAGCCTCTTCAACCTTATGATTAACAGGGAAGTGCCTGTGTCCAAACACATAATAATCGCAGTGTGCTTTAGCTTCTTGTGCTTTAATAAATAAAACAAGATGCTCTTTTTCAGGATCGTAATTTTCTGCAGTGAGTCCTTTGCTATAACGGCTGTGCCTGGACCACCGATGAGCAAAACCCACAGCTCCATTAGGATGAAGCCTTGCAAAAAGCCATTGAAGCACTTTATTTGTAAAAATACCCTTCAGAAGCTTATAGCCCACATCACCGGAGCCTAAACCATCCCCATGCCCTATAAAGAACTTTTTGCCATCGATTTCGTGTATAACAGGTTTTCGATACACCCTAACACCTATCTCCTTCGGTAAGTAATCAAAAACCCATACGTCGTGGTTACCGGTAAAAAAATGCACGGGCTTACCCCGGTCTGTAAACTCGGCCAGCTTACCCAGAAAACGGGTAAATCCTCTGGGGACAACATGCTTATACTCAAACCAAAAATCAAAAACATCGCCCAGGAGATAGAGTTCATCAGCGTCGTCAATAATTTCATCTAACCATTGAACAACTTTTCGCTCACGGTTAATGCTCTCCTCACGGCGAGGAAAGCCCAAATGCATATCTGAAGCAAAATAAATCTTCGACATAAACTATTACTTGGCAAAGATCTCTTCTAACTTTTCACCCAGATTGGGTCCGCGCAGATTACGCGCAACGATTTTCCCTTCAGGATCAATCAAAAAGTTAGCGGGAATACTTTTCACATTATATAATTGGGCTGCTGTAGATTGCCAAAATTTCAGGTCGCTAACATGCTTCCAGTTTTTCAACCGATCTTTGTAGATAGCCTGTACCCAATCATCACGATTTCGGTCCAAAGAAACCTGATAAATATCGAAACCTTTCCATTTATACTTCCAATAAGTTTTAACCAAATTAGGATTTTCTATCCGGCAAGGTTGACACCACGAAGCCCAAAAATCGAGCAACACATATTTCCCTCTAAGAGAGGAAAGTTTAACAGTATCACCCTGTGGGTTAGGTAGCGCAATATCTGGAGCAATGGCACCAACACTTAACCGCTGACTTGCCGTTTGACGTCCCTCTTGCTGTGATTTTACTTTACGTATAAAGTTACTAATAAAGCTGCTCATTCTCGAGTTTGTGTAGCGGTTCGAGAGCGCAGTATCAACCATCTCAAAATACTTCATATCATCAAGTGGGTCGAAAATTGCCTCATTAGAAACCCGCATGGAGAGAGCCACATATGAAGCAAGTGGGCTTTTATTCTCTTCTATGAAGCTAACCAGGTAATCCCGTTCTTTTTGAAAAACCTGCTGACTTTGCTGCTGTAATTTTGGAATAAGTTTTTCCAGCCCCGGGCTCCCTTCATTTGCTTTATAAACCATATTGAGACTATCAATAATATTATTGCTCTCAAGGTTATGCTGTGTTATATTACGCACGGCTTTACTGGTTGGAGAGCCTTCAATTCGATAACTTGACGCCAGATCGCTGGCATCGGCAGTTATTTGCACCTGCTGATCGGGCAATAATAATAGCCTTACGAAATTTTGTTGATCGAGATATAACACATAATCTGTGGGTTGATCAATCTCCACATCAAATACAAAATCGCCATTGGCGTTTAAAGCTACCGAATCTGGCTGGGCATTCTTTTCCAACAAGTTCATCAAATAGATCGTCTCATTATTGGCTCCAAAAATGGTTCCTTGTATTTCTGGTCCCTCAGACTCTTTCTTACAAGCACCGAAAAGCAGTATAGCTACTGCAAATAAAACTGTAAATCTCATATTTATTTCTTTATTGTTTGTCTAAATTCATTCCAATCAAATCATCTAACAAAATCAACAATAAATCGTTCAGCTATAAAACTGTATTGATGACAAATTAAATAAACCCAATTAATTGCGATTAAGTTATGTGAATATAAACTAATTCATTCGAAAATTATACATTTGTTCCGCAAATTCCAGGACCCTTTGAAAACATACAAAGATATAAAAGATATTGCAATAAACAGGCCAGTAGTAACCATGGGTACTTTTGATGGTTTACACATTGGTCATTTGCATGTTTTGAACCAGCTCAAGGCGCTCACTCGTAAATTTAATGGTGAAAGTGTAATACTTACTTTCTGGCCACATCCACGGAAAATACTTAATTCCGGAGACATTGGCCTGCTCAATACCATTGAAGAAAAAACAGAGCTTTTTGAACGCAACGGCATAGACCACCTTATAATTCTGGAATTCACAAAAGAAATGGCTTCTCTGACTTACGAAGCGTTCGTCAAACAAATTCTTGTAGATCAAATACAACTACAGCATTTAATTTTTGGGTACGACCACCGGTTTGGCAAAAATGGTGAGGGCACTTTTGAAAAATTGCAGCCACTTGCCAAAACCTTCAATTTCAAATTACACAAAATCGATGAAGTCAGAATTGGACATGCCGTTAGTTCAACCCGAATAAGGCATGCATTACAATACGGCCACGTTAGTGAAGCCAATAAAATGCTCGGCTATCCTTACCAACTATCGGGAAAGGTTGTAAAAGGAGCTCAACTGGGTCGTAAAATTGGTTTTCCAACGGCTAATCTTAATATTTCATGCGAATACAAACTCATTCCCGGCAACGGAGTCTATGCCTGCAAAGCATATCTGAATGGCAAACCATGGCCAGCCATGATGAATATTGGGGTAAAGCCAACAGTAAACAATAAACAAATTCGCAATATCGAAGTACACTTAATTGACTTTGAAGGAGACCTTTACGAAAAACAAGTTAAGGTGGAACTTATAGAAAAAATAAGAGAAGAAATTAAATTTCCCTCACTGAATGATCTCGTGGAACAATTGGAAAAAGACAAATCCAGGTCAATTGATATACTGACAGCTAAAAATTAACCTTCACTAAAAACAAATACTTTACTTTTGATTGAATTATAAACTGCTATTCGCAAGAAATATCTTGCAATTATATCAGGTATTTTTAATTTTGTAAGTGTTCGAGAAACATAAAAAAACATACTATGAGCGAAGGATATTCGGGCAATAAAGGCCCTAAAATAAAATCAGACTGCCATGTTACCATCAAAAAACAATCCTCCGGAGGCATCAAAATTCAACTACAAAGCAAAGTAGAAAAGCTCTATGGCGAGCAAATTAAAAAAGTGGCCACAGCCACACTTCAGAAGTTAGGCATTGAACACTGCGAGACATTAATTGAAGATTCCGGAGCCCTCGACTGGGTAATTGCTGCCCGTATAGAGGCCGCCGTGAAACAATTTCATGAAACGGCAGAGGAGTATATCCCGGAGCTTAAACCATACAACAAATACAAAACTTCAAAAGAAAGAGACCGGCTTTCAAGACTTTATCTGCCCGGCAACAATCCCAAAATGATGCTTAATGCAGGTATTCATAAACCCCACGGCATTATTCTCGACCTTGAAGATGCTGTAGCCCCTTCAAAAAAACACGAAGCGCGCTTTGTAGTTCGAAATGCATTGCGCAGCGTTAATTTCTATGGAGCAGAGCGTATGGTGCGCATTAATCAGGGCGACATGGGCATAGAAGACCTGCAATACATTATCCCGCATAATGTGCACCTGATACTGATTCCCAAGGTAGAAGACCCGGAATATATTTGCCGGCTCGACAAAGAAGTACAAAGACTCGAAGCCAGGCATCAAATTGAAGAACCGGTTTATTACATGCCCATTATTGAAAGTGCACTGGGCGTAGAAAAAGCTTACGAAATAGCCACAGCATGCCGCAATATTGCGGCACTGGCCATTGGTCTTGAAGATTACACGGCCGACATTGGGGTAAAACGCACAAGCACAGCAGAAGAATCACTATATGCACGAATGCGCCTGGTCAATGCAGCGAAAGCCGCCGGCATTCAACCCATCGACTCTGTATTTTCAGATGTAGGCGATATGGATGGCCTTTTCGAAAATGTAAGAAAATCCAAACAGTTAGGTTTCGAAGGCATGGGATGCATACACCCACGGCAGATTAAAGTAATTCATGAAGGCTTTGCCCCTGAAGCTGCTGAACTGGAAAAATCGATGAAAATAGTAGATGCTGCCATCAAAGCCGACGCACAGGGGCTGGGAGTAGTATCTCTCGGCACAAAAATGATTGACCCACCTGTGGTAAAAAGGCACAAGAAACAAATCGACCGGGCTGTCAGAATGGAAATTATCAGCAAAGACTGGCAGGAAAAATATAACCAGGAATAGATCATTTCAAATTATTGCACATACATGCCAACGCATATATAAAAGTAAACAATCATGACAGAATTTGTAAAAAACGCAGCCGGAAGACTAATTCCAACACATATAAACAATAAAGAAGTTGTTCCATTTCAAGGCGTGGGTAAATATCGCCCGCAAGGGAGAAAATATGCCCCACCCATTAAAACAGTGGCCGATTACCCGGACGATGGCGATAAACGGGTAGCTTCACTAAAAGATGCCCTCATAAAAGCCGGATTGAAAGATGGCATGACAATTTCTACCCACCATCATTTCAGAAACGGTGATATTCTGGCCAATCAGATTTTTGATATTGCAGCAGAAATGGGGATAAAAGACCTGGTTTGGTACCCTTCTGCATCTTTCCCATGCCACGAACACCTCATCCAGTACTTAGAAAGCGGTGTAATTCACCATATTGAAGGCTCTATGAACGGACCACTCGGCCGCTTTGCCAGTCAGGGTAAAATGAAAGGTCAGGGCGTGTTGCGCTCACACGGCGGCCGCTATCAGGCAGTGCAAGACGGCGATGTACATATCGATATTGCCATTATTGCAGCACCCTGCGCCGACCCGTTCGGTAATGCCAACGGCTTATACGGCGATGCAGCATGCGGACTACTGGGCTTTGCCCTGGCCGATTCTGAATATGCCGATCAGGTAGTTGTGGTAACCGATAATATAGTGCCATTCCCATGCATACCCTGGCAAATTCAGGGAAACAATGTAGATATTACCGTGGAAGTTGATAAAATCGGTATCCCCGAAAAAATTGTATCAGGCACTACAAAAGTTACCAAAAGCCCCGACAGGCTGCTTATTGCCGAAATGACCGCACAATTTTGCGACGAAGCCGGGCTCATAAAAGACGGTTTCTCATTTCAGGCCGGCGCCGGAGGCACATCCCTGAGTATTGGAATCTACTTTGGAGAAATAATGCGCAAAAAAGGCATCAAAGCACGTTTTGCCCGGGGAGGCAGTAACCAGTACCTCGTTAAAATGTTTGAAGAAGGACTGGTAGAACACATTCTCGACGGACAAACCTTCGACCTCGAAGGCGTGCGCTCAATGCGCGACAACCCAACACATGTCAACACAAGCCCGTTTACCAGTTACAATTATCATGGCAAAGGCAACTTTGCCTCCCTGATTGATATTGCAATACTGGGCGCCACAGAAGTGGACACAAAATTCAATGCCAATGTGGTAACGCACTCAGACGGCTACCTGCTTCACGGTATTGGTGGCTGGCAAAACTGCCTGTTTGGTAAAACGGTAATTTTACCCATTCCACTGTTCCGCGATCGCATACCGGTGATAGTTGATGACGTAACCACCTTATGCGGCCCCGGCGAACTGATTGATGTAATTGTTACAGAACGCGGCATTGCAGTAAACCCAAAACGCAAAGACCTGCTTGAAAAATTAAAAGACAGCGAATTGCCCATCAAAAGCATCGAAGAACTGAAGGAAGAGGCAGAAGAAATTTGCGGCAAACCCAAAAAACCCGAATTTGAAGATGAAGTTATTGCTGCCATCAAATGGGTCGATGGAACAGTAATAGATGTGGTAAAGAAAATTAAAGAATAAACTTCTGGATAAGACTGGCTGGCCAATCAGTCAGTCTTTTTTCTTTCGCTATTTATTTTGCCGGTTATGATAATGCCTTGAATCACCCCATCTCCCATAACCAACCTTATTGCCTGTCAAACCAATGCGCATTTCCAGGCAACTCACACAATCTGCTGCCTCCTCATCGGTGCAGGGTTTATTTTCATAAAGTTTATAGTTATTGCGGTACATGCCGGGAGTTACATTGGGCATAATTACATTAGCGCCGGCCTTTAGTGCTTTTTCGCGCCCCATGGGATCAATTGCCTGCAGTGCAGTTGCTGAAGCAATATTGATATCAGGCATAATTATACGCAAAAGACTAATCATATTCATTGTCATCTCAAACCGGTCTTTTTGCGGGAGCAATTGATGCCGGTATTTATACAACGGCGTTTCCTGATGCTCAATATATGGCCCCATTCCTACCATATCAATATCGAAGCGGCGCATGAAAAGTAAATCCTCCACCAAATCTTTTTTGGTTTGAAATGGCAATCCAACCATAACCCCTGTTCCGGTCTGATAGCCTATATCTTTCAAATCATACAAAGCTTGTATTCTGCGCTCGTAACTATGCTTCTCGTTTTCCGGATGAATTTTATAGTATAGCGTTTTGTTTGAACTCTCTATGCGTAAAAGGTAACGATGGGCCCCACTTTCAAACCAACGCTTAAAAGTTTCATATGACTGCTCGCCCAGCGAGATGGTAATGCCAATTTCATCATTGGTTATTTGCTTGATCTTTCGGAGCAGTTTATCAACCCTTTCAATGAAATGTTTATCGCTACGCTCGCCGGCCTGCAACACTACCGAACCATAATTTTGCTCATGTGCAAACCTGACTGCATCCAAAATATCATCATCGGTAACATCGTACCGTTCCACATGCTTATTCCCGGCCCTGATACCGCAATAATAGCAGTTTTTTGAGCACTTATTCGAAAACTCTGTTAAGCCACGAAAATACACATAGTTATCCAAATGTTTTTGTTTTACATCATTAGCATACTTGTGTAAATGCTGAGCCTCATCGGCATTAGTTCGTAAAAAATGCTTTAAAACTTTACTTTCAGGAGCCTGTGCATTATAGAGCCTGTCCAGCTGTTCGGTTATTTGGTCGATAGAAGCAGTCATTGATTTCGTAATTTAAGCCACAAAGTTATTAGGTTTTATGAAAATTCCTTAAAACACACTCAAATGGCATACCTTAAATCACAAAAACTGCTTTAAAGTATGTGTTTTATCATTTTCGCAGCAGAGGCATTTCGTTATCTTTGTTGAAATTTATTAAAAACAAACAAATAACTCCATAAAATGATCAATAAACAACTTTTAAATCCCCGCAGTATTGTAGTCGTTGGTGGTTCAGACGACATCCATAAACCCGGAGGGAAAGTATTAAAAAACCTCCTCGACGGACAGTTCAAAGGCGATATTTATGTGGTTAACCCAAAGTTAGACGAAGTTCAGGGAATTAAATCTTACCGCGATGTCAAAGATCTGCCGGAAGTTGATCTGGCCATTATGGCTATTGCAGCAAAATTTTGTCCCGATACCATAGACCTGCTGACAAAAAAGAAAAAGACACGTGCATTTATTATCCTGTCGGCAGGGTTTAGTGAAGAAAACGAAGAAGGCGCTAAACTGGAGGCCCAAATTGTAGAAAAAGTAAATGCGGTTGATGGGGCATTAATAGGCCCAAACTGTGTTGGTTTATTGAACCAGAATTACAACGGAATATTCACCACACCTATTCCCCGGCTCGATCCACAAGGAGTCGATTTCATCTCCGGCTCCGGAGCCACAGCCGTTTTCATAATGGAAGCCGGCGTACCCAAAGGCCTAAAATTCAACAGTGTTTATTCTGTAGGAAACAGTGCACAGTTAGGTGTTGAGGAAGTAATGAAGCACCTCGACGAAACTTATGAGGAAGGAAAATCTTCAAAAGTTAAGTTGCTGTACATTGAAAATATAGACAACCCCAAAATGCTGCTCAAACACGCCAGTTCATTAATCAGGAAAGGTTGTAAAATAGCAGCCATTAAATCGGGAGGCTCCGAAGCAGGAAGCCGGGCAGCCTCATCGCACACAGGGGCACTGGCCAGCAGCGACGTGGCCGTGGACGCACTGTTCCGTAAAGCAGGTATTGTACGCTGCCATGGCCGGGAAGAGTTGGCTACGGTAGCCTCAATTTTCATGCATCCCGAACTGGAAGGTAAAAACATGGCCATCATTACACATGCTGGTGGACCAGCTGTGATGCTGACCGACGCACTCTCAAACGGTGGTCTCGAAATACCACATATCGAAGGGCCTAAAGCCGACGCACTGCTCGAAAAACTTTTCCCCGGATCATCAGTATCCAACCCCGTTGACTTTCTGGCAACAGGTACTGCAGAACAGTTGGGCGATATTATCGATGCCTGCGAAAATGATTTTGACAATATCGATGGCATGGCTGTAATTTTTGGCAGCCCGGGATTATTTCCCGTTTACGATGTCTACGATTTGTTAGACGAAAAGATGAAACAATGCAAGAAGCCTATTTATCCCATACTGCCCTCCGTAGTAAACGTGGCCGATGAGATAAAATCGTTCATTGCTAAAGGACGTATTAACTTCCCGGATGAGGTAACTTTTGGCAACGCCCTCTCAAAAGTCTATCATCGTGCCAAACCTGTTCCTGAAAAACCGGCAATACCTGAAGTCAGTCATGCCAAAATAAAAGCCATCATTGACAATGCAGACAATGGATACCTTAAACCCGAAAAAGTACAGGAGTTGCTTGATGCAGCCGGAATAACCCGCGCTGGAGAATCTGTAACCGCTGACAGGGAAGCCACCGTGAAAGCCGCTGAAAAATTAGGATTTCCTGTGGTGATGAAGGTAGTTGGCCCGGTGCACAAATCAGACGTGGGCGGTGTAGTGCTTAATGTAAAAGATGCAGATACGGTAAGAAAAGAATTTGACCGGATGATGCAGATTCAGAACACCACAGCCATCCTAATGCAACCCATGCTTTCAGGCACCGAATTATTTGTGGGTGCAAAACGCGATGATAAATTCGGACATATGGTGATGGCAGGACTTGGCGGAATCTTTATTGAAGTATTAAAAGATGTAAATGCAGCCATAGCACCCATTGAACATGAGGAAGCCCTTAGCATGATACAACGACTTCGGGGATATGGAATCATAAAAGGTACCCGTGGCCAGGACCCGGTAAACGAAGATGAATTTGCCAAAATCATAACCCACATGGGCGCATTGATGGATGCAGCACCTGAAATATTCGAAATGGACTTAAACCCACTGCTGGGTAGCAAAGAAAAGGTGGTAGCTGTAGATGCCCGTGTTCGGATAGAAAAGTAAAAAATTGACAAAAAACAACAGCAAACAACAAATCCGGTTGAGATATTACATCCTGACCGGATTTTTTATAAATTGCCAAACCTGAAAACGAACTTGAATGAAAAATTGGAAAGAACACTCTAAAATAGAGCAATTTTTTATCGTATTCACCATCGTACTCATCATAGCCATTGCGCTAAACTGGAAACGCGTTTACGAAGGAATTAAAAAAGGTATAGAACCGTATAATACAGAACAAAAACAATAGACTATGTTTAAAAATGATAAACTTCACCGGGTACTGAACAAAGAGCATAAATTTGCTCGTCAGTTTGTTATTGCAGCTATACTTGTATTAGTTGTCAATGCCAATGTAATGATTTACATCATGCAAAAATTAGAAAATTTACCAAATGCTTACTGGATTCAGCTGGCTTTTGTACCGGCCTTACTAATTCTGATGAGTTTTTATTATTTCAGAATCCACAAAAAAAACCTGAAACGAATAAAAGAGGACTTTGAAGCAGAAATGCTTAAACAAGAAGAATAGGGACCTAAAAATTTATCGAAGAAAACATTTGGTATGAAGAGGAAAGATTTAATTTTCGCAATAGCACTAATTGTAATATTCTCGCCATTTTTCTGGTCAACTGCGACCTACGAATTTTATACAAATTATAACCTGGAGCATGGCATGATCATGGCTTTTATAAAGTTTGCCCTACTGGCCACACTTGGAGAAGTTATTGGATTGCGCATCAAAACGGGGCAATACTTTCAAAAGGGTTTTGGAATTATTCCCAGGGCCATTGTTTGGGGATTTATAGGTCTGACCATTAAGATGGCTTTTGTAATTTTTGCCACAGGCATGCCAAACTTTTTGGCGTACCTCGGCATGAATGAGGCTACAACCATTATGCAGGGCAACCTCTCATGGAACAAAGCACTGGTAGCATTTTGCATAAGCGCAGCTATGAACATCATTTATGCTCCCGTAATGATGACCTTTCATAAAATTACAGATACCCACATAGTGGACCATGGCGGCACGCTGAGTGGCTTTTTCAGACCTATTCAGTTTAAAGAAATTTTTGGTAAACTGGACTGGAAGGTTCAATGGAACTTTGTTTTCAAAAAAACCATTCCTCTTTTCTGGATACCGGCACATACCATAACTTTTTTGTTACCCCCTGAATTTAGGGTACTATTCGCAGCTTTGTTAGGCATCATGTTGGGCGTATTTCTGGCCGTTGCAGCCCAAATGGGCAAAAAACAATCAGTTTAATAAAATTAAACCGGTATTTGGTAATCAAAATACAAAATAAATTTGTTTACTTTAATAATAAAAATAGACACATCATGAATAAAACAGGAATTTTTTACGGACCCAAAGGCGGTAATACAGAAAATGTAGCAAAGAAAATCCACGAACACATGCCTTCTGCAGCCCTAATGAGTGTACCGGAAGCAGGGATAAATGAAATGCTGCAATACGATAACCTAATACTAGGTATAGCAACAATAGGTAAAGAAACCTGGAATCAGGAAGTCAAAAAAAGCGGCTGGGACCTTGTTATGCCGCATATAGATAAAGCTGATTTTACCGGAAAAAAAGTGGCTATTTTTGGCCTTGGCGACTCGGTTGCCTACGACCTGCATTTTGTAGATGCAATTGGTATACTTGGAAGAAAACTCAGAGACCGTGGTGCAGAGTTAGTTGGTTTTACAAACACAAAAGATTATAGTTTCAGAGAATCACAGGCAATTGAAGGCGAGTATTTTATGGGCCTTCCCATTGACGAGGAATTTGAAGAAGAAAAAACCGATGAACGTATTGACCAATGGGTCAAAGATTTAACAAAAAAAATGTCGTAAAACATTAAATAATTCTTGGAATTTTACAAAATACGAAACCAAACCCTTATATTTATCGTTATAACGTTGAAACCCCTAATTATTCCATATAGATGAGACAACTCAAGATTACCAAGCAGGTGACGAATCGCGATACTGCATCGCTGGATAAGTACCTGCATGAAATCGGCAAAGTAGAGCTCTTAACCGCAGAAGAAGAAGTAGCATTAGCCAGACGCATCAGAAAAGGAGATGCGGCGGCCCTGGATAAACTTATCAGGGCCAATCTTCGGTTTGTGGTATCTGTAAGTAAACAATACCAGAATCAGGGCCTAAGCTTACCTGATCTGATTAATGAAGGTAACCTGGGCTTAATAAAAGCAGCACAGCGCTTTGACGAAACACGAGGTTTTAAATTTATTTCTTATGCGGTGTGGTGGATTCGCCAATCCATTTTACAAGCTTTGGCAGAGCAAGCCCGTATTGTGAGGCTGCCGCTCAATAAGATTGGTTCTATCAATAAAATCAATAAAAAACTCAATCAGTTGGAGCAGGATTTTGAAAGAGAACCCTCCGCGGACGAAATTGCCAAAGCACTGGAAATTTCGCCAAACGAAGTCAAAAAATCTATGGCCAACTCGGGCCGCCACGTAAGTATGGATGCCCCTATTTCATCAGAAGAAGAAGGCACCATGTACGACGTTATGCAAAGCGATGACACGCCCAGCCCCGACAGGACATTGATTAACGACTCGCTGCGAAAAGAGATAGACCGTGCCCTAACCACACTATCACGCAGAGAAGGCGACATTCTCAGATGTTATTTTGGCCTTAACAGCCAGCCGCCCAACACACTGGAGGAAATTGGCGAAAAATTCGACCTCACACGCGAACGCGTGCGCCAGATTAAAGAAAAGGCCATTAGGAGACTGAAGCATACTTCAAGAAGTAAAAACCTTAAAATGTATCTCGGATGATAAAATAATTACAATTAAAACGAAAAAGGAGAACAGGGTTCTCCTTTTTTTTGTTTTTTTGTGAAAAAACAAACATCATGACAAAAATAGTATCACCATCAATGCTATCTGCAAACTTCCTGAATCTGGAAAAAGATATTAACATGGTAAATGATAGCGAGGCGGAATGGTTCCATCTCGACGTGATGGATGGAATGTATGTACCCAACATTACTTTCGGACTCCCAATAATAAAACAAATAAAACAAAAGGCGACCAAACCGCTCGATGTACACCTGATGATTCAGCAACCCGAACGGTACATTAGTGACTTTAAAGCGGCCGGAGCTGACATATTAACCATTCACTATGAGGCATCTACTCACCTGCACAAAAGCATACAGACTATTAAGGCAGAGGGCATGAAAGCCGGAGTAGCTATTAATCCACATACCAGTGTCACGCTCCTTGAAGACATCCTTCAAGATGTAGACATGGTGCTCATCATGAGTGTTAACCCCGGCTTTGGCGGCCAAAAATTCATTAAACAGACCATACACAAAATTAAACGTTTGCGCATAGAAATAGAAAGCAGTGGAGCACAAACCATGATACAGGTAGATGGCGGTGTAGACAACACCAACGCAGCCAGACTGTATGATGCCGGTGCCGACTGCCTTGTGGCTGGAAGTTACGTATTCAAAGCCAATGATCCCAAAGAAGCCATTTCTCTGTTAAAGAAAGCCTGAAAGACATTTTCAGACATACAACCCCTTCGGGATTTATCCCTGATTAACGGGCTATAAATTTTTCGAACCTCTAAAAAAACACATCGGCTGGGTTTGATCCGCAAAACCTCATCATAAATTGACGTAATGCTAAAACGCCTGCTAATTGCTCTAGCCGGGATCTTTTCCGGTATAAAAAATCATGAATTCCCTGGTTTGTTGTAATCCAACCCTTTATCCGGCGGAAACCACCTGATGCCGGAGGCATCACATATCTATAGAACAGCAAACGTCCCCCTATAACGATTCCAGAGGAATCGCATATAAAACATCTTCTAAAACATTGTTTATTG
>NZ_JBSRDC010000003.1:0-38785 GCF_055145285.1 Salinivirga sp.
AGAACATCAAATAGTAGAGGTTTATTGTTTATGCGGTTACTTGAACAGGCTGTTATTGCAGAGCCTTTAACATATGATAAAATTATTAACGAAAATCACGGGTGTTGATCGGATACCCCATATTAAATTTTAAAAGAAAACATATGGACCTGGGAACTTGTAACGGAACGCGTGGATTTATTTTTGATTTGGATGGTACGCTTGCCAACAGTATGCCTGTACATCTCGCTGCCTGGCAGGCGGTAGGAAGCCACCACGAATTCGAATATACCGAAGAAGACCTGAACCGATATGCCGGAATGTCGGGAGAAGAGATTGTTCGTATTATCAATGAAAAACAAAATATGGACCTGAATCCTGATGAACTTACACGCCAAAAGGAGGCCCATTTTCTTGAAAACCTTCATAAAGTACAACCTATTGAGCCAGTTGTCCGGTTACTTGACCGATATGCCCATCAGGTGCCAGTCTCTGTTGGCACAGGAAGTTTTCGTAGCGTAGCCCTACAAATTTTGGAAGTTATTGGTTTGTCCGACAAAGTAAAACTGCTGGTCACTGCCGATGATGTGGATAAGCATAAACCCGCTCCGGATACTTTCCTGAAATGTGCAGAACTCATGCAGGTGGATCCGGAAGAATGTCTCGTATTCGAAGATGCTGAACTCGGATTTCAGGCCGCAAAAAATGCCGGCATGCAGTATATTGATGTGCGCAAGTTTTATTGATAACAGTCATTTCGATATCGCGAACCGGCCATTTCGATTCCCGCGACCATCCCCACTAGCCACTCAATGGCCTTGTGGTATCAATTACGCAACAAAAAGTTCTTATTTGACCCTTCGGCAGTTCTTAGAGTAGCTCTTTGGGGTGGAACTGTGGGAATCGAAGAGAACGGTTGCATTTCTGACAATGTTCAATATGGATCGGCCATTTCGGTTCCCCCCGACCATCCCACCAGCCACTCAATGGCCTTGTGGAATTACACAAAAAAAAGTTCTTCATTTGACGCTGCGGCAGTTCTCTGAGTTGCTTTTTGGGGAGGAAACGCGCGAATCGAAGAGAACGGTTACCACTAAGCAAACTTATCAAAACCAACGACCAAATAACCCACAATTAGGCACCTATGACCTGTTTAACCAAATAGTTAAAGTTTTTAGTTAAAAAAATTGGTTAACTCCGAAACCTTTTATTTATTTGTATCGTTATATTTAACCAAACAGTTAAACTAAAAGGTCAAATGACTGAAACACCAACCGAACAAAAAATACTGGATGCGGCTCGCAAGCTTTTTATGCAAAAGGGTATGGGGGCCACCCGAATGCAGGAAATTGCAGATGAGGCAGGAATCAATAAAGCATTGTTGCATTATTATTTTCGCAGTAAACAGAAGCTTTTTGAACATACATTCAAAGAGGCTTTTGGACATTTGCAGCCCAGCTTGCAGGTGCTCACAAACATTGATTTGCCGATAGAACAACGTATGCGTTCATTTATCAGCGAATACGTTGATGTAATTGAGCAAAACCGGTTTTTACCATTATTTATAATGCAGGAAATACAACGTGATCCTGCAAATTTGTATAAATTGATGACGTCTTCCGGATTTGATCCGCGTAAGCTATTACCATTACTTGCCAAAGCCATTGGTAAATCCGAAAAAGAGGCTTTTGAATTAATTCTGAATACCATATCGCTCGTGGTGTTCCCTTACGTGGGGCAACCATTGATTACCCATGTGTTTTTTCATGGCGATGAGCAGGCATTCGCTCAAGCACTGGAAGGCCGTAAAGAACGCATAACCAGTTTGATTTTAAGTACAATTAAAAACCAATAAACTCGCACCGTTATGAATATTAGAACCATTATTTTGCTTATGCTTATTCCGGTGGGTTTATCTGCCCAACAAACCATAACACTGGAAGAATGCTGGAGCAATGCCCGGAAGCAAATGCCTGTTTTACAAAATATGCAGGCTTTTAATCAACTGGATAGCCTGGAGCAGTTAATTCTGAAGACCAACTACTTACCAAGCCTGAATGCCAGTGCCCAGGCCACCTGGCAATCTGATGTAACCAGCGTGGAAATATCAATGCCCGGCTTTTCTATCGATGAACCGTCCAAAGACCAATATAAAGCTACCCTGGAAATTAACCAATTGATATGGGATGGTGGCCGTACCAAAGCTTTAAGAGAGATGCACGGTGCAGAGACAGCTTTGTCGAAAGCAGAAACTGCAGAAGGCTTTTTTCCCATAAAACAGCGTGTAGCCAGCTTGTATTTTGCCCTGATGCTTTCGCAAAACCAGATGGACCTGACGCGTGAACTCATTACTACCTTGGCAAAAAAATTGAACGAAATTGATGCGGCCGTGGACCAGGGAGTTGTACGCGAAGCGGGAAAGTATGTGCTACAGGCAGAAAAATTACAGGCAGAGCAAAGTCTCTCCGGACAGGTTTATCGAGCTCAGGGCGTGGCTAAAATGTTGCATGTGCTCACACAGCTGAATATTAACTATAAAGATTCCCTGCAGGAGCCTGAGCCTCAAATTCCGGAAACCGTGAACAGGCATCAGCTAACTGTATTTGAGCTTCAGCAAGAGGCAACCACTCAGGCAAAAGAAGTGTTACAGAAAAATCGCATGCCTGTTGTAAATGCTTTTGCCCAGGCCGGTTATGGTAAACCAGGACTCAATATGCTTAAAACCGGGGCTGATAGTTGGCTGCTGGCGGGAGCTGGTGTATCGTGGAATATTTTCGACTGGAACAAAACTAAGCGCCAAAAGCAACAATTGACTGTACAAAAACAAATGATTGACCACAAGCGTGAGCAATTCTTACAGCAAGTCAACACCGAAAAACAGCAGTATCTTTCTGAAATAGATCAGTATCGAAAAGCACTGGTAAAAGATGCCAAAATAATTGCTCTACGGGAGAAGATCACCAATGATTACAGTTCTCAACTTAAGCAGGGAACAGTTACCTCGTCGGCTTTTATTGAGGAGCTGTTTAAAGAGCAGTCCGCTAAAATAACCAGGGAAATACATACCATAAAAATGAATCAATCACAAATTGCTTTACAAATACTTTTAGAAAAATAATGACCTTAAAACCTGATAAAATGAAAATTATTCAATTAAAAGTAATGCTAATTATTGCGCCAACCTTGCTCGTGGGATGCAACACAGAAAACAAAAAGTCAGATGCTTTTGGCAATTTCGAAGCTAATGAGGTAATGGTTTCAGCCAAAGGGCAAGGTGAACTCATTGATTTTAATGTGGTAGAAGGGCGCACATACGCCAAAGGGACTCATGTAGGTACGGTCGATACTACGCACCTGCATTTGCAAAAGGCTCAACTAAGAGCCAGTATGCAGTCGGTGGGAAGTCAGGCTGATAATATCGAGGCGCAAAAGCAGGTCGTCGAAAAAGAACTCAGCGTGTATGAGAAAAACCTTAAACGTATCACAGCGCTTGTGGAGAAAAAGGCTGCCACGCCTCAACAACTCGATGAAATTGAAGGCAAGGTGAACGTGGCCAGAGCACGGTTGAATGCTTATAAAGTACAAAAGCAATCAGTATTACAAGAACTGAACGTCCTGAAAGCCAAATTGACCTCAATCGACGCTAAAATCAACGATTACCGCATAATTAATCCCATAAATGGTATTGTACTGAATCGCTTCAAAAAGCAAGGAGAGATGGTGATGCCCGGCACAAGCCTGTACAAAATTGCTCCTTCCAACAGTCTGATATTACGCGTTTACGTTGATGGAGAAATGCTCTATAAAGTACGTAAAGGCGATGAGGTAAAGGTATATACCGATATCGACGACAATGAACTTTATGAGGACAAAGGAATGGTAACCTGGGTGGCCAATGAAGCGGAATTCACTCCAAAAGTCATTCAAACCCGCAAGGAGCGAACAAAATTGGTGTACGCGGTCAAGATTAAAGTAAGTAACCAGGAAGGTAGGTACAAGATTGGTATGCCGGCAGAGGTGAATTTTTAGGATCCAAGATCAGAGATCCACCATCTAAAATCTAAGATCATGATCCAAATAAACAACATATCAAAAAAATTCGGGAAAGTACAGGCTTTACAAAATATCAATCTAAAAATTGACGACAGCGAGCTTTTTGGGTTGATTGGTCCGGATGGTGCCGGTAAAAGTACCCTGATGCGCCTGATGACCACTTTGCTTATTCCGGAATCTGGAGCCATCAGCATGAATGGCCGTGATAGTATGAAGGATTACAAAGCCATCCGGCGGCATGTGGGTTATATGCCGGGTCGGTTTTCGTTGTATCCGGATTTGAGCGTGGAGGAGAATTTGGCTTTTTATGCCAGTGTATTCGGCAGCACCATTGAAGATAATTATGATTTGGTGAAAGATGTTTACGAACAAATAGCACCATTTAAAAAACGGTTGGCCGGGCGGCTATCGGGCGGGATGAAGCAGAAACTTGCTCTGTCGTGTGCGCTGATCCACCGACCTGAGATTTTGATACTCGATGAGCCTACCACCGGAGTGGATGCTGTTTCACGAAAGGAATTTTGGGAGATGCTCAAAAAAGTTCAGCAAACCGGTATCACCATTGTAGTAAGTACACCTTACATGGATGAGGCCTCGCTTTGCGACAGAGTAGCGTTGATGCAAAAAGGCGAGGTTTTACAAGTCGATACACCTCACGCAATTATGGCATCGTTCCCTCAGAAGCTTTTTGCTGTTAAGGCCGATGACCACTATCAGTTGCTTAAAGATTTGAAAATGAGCGATCAGGTTTCCTCTGTATTTCCTTTTGGCCAGTTTTTACATGTAACCCTGAACCAGGAGCAACAGGGGCAGGATGATTTGCAGCTTCTGATTCAGGAGAAAGGGCATGCAAATGTTAAAGTACAGCCTGTTAAGGCTGGTATTGAAGATGTTTTTATGCATTTGATGCAAGCCAATTAAAATTTAGAACAATGAACAAAAAAGGAATTGCCATAAGTGCCCGTAATCTGACCAAGAAATTTGGTTCATTTGCAGCCAACAAGGACCTTAATTTTGATGTATACAAAGGTGAAATTTTCGGATTTCTCGGGGCCAATGGTGCCGGAAAAACCACTGCCATAAAAATTCTCTGCGGACTGAGCAAACCCACTTCTGGCGATATTCATGTGGCCGGTTTTGATGTGTATACCGAAACAGAACAAATAAAAAAGCATATAGGCTACATGAGTCAGCAATTTTCCTTGTACGATGATCTTACCGTGTGGGAGAATATTCGCTTCTATGCAGGAATTTACGGCATGCCCAAAAGGACCATCAGGGAAGAGGCTGATAAGCTAATAGAAAAGTTGGGACTGGAACATGCGCGCGATAAACTGATTGGCTCACTGCCATTGGGATGGAAGCAAAAACTGGCTTTTAGCATTGCAATCATACATAAACCGGCTATTGTTTTCCTTGACGAACCTACCGGGGGTGTCGATCCAATTACACGCAGACAGTTTTGGGAGTTAATTTATGAAGCAGCCCACGGAGGTATAACCGTATTTGTAACCACACATTACATGGACGAAGCTGAATATTGCGACCGATTATCAATAATGGTAACCGGTGAAATCAAGGCCATAGGCAAACCACTTGATCTGATTAATGAATATGAAGCAAAAAATATGGACGAAGTATTTGTGAAAATGGCGAGAGGGTAGATCAGATCTATGATCCCAGATCCAAGATCCCAGATCATAAATAGAAACATAAATAACGAAAATAAAAATATATACAATACTAAAATTGAAACAAATAATGAGTTATAAAAATCTGGAAATATGGCAACTAGCAAGAGAGAATGTAAATCAGATACATGAACTTACAATTAATGAGTTGCCCAAATTTGAAATGTATGAAGTTGGATCTCAGATTAGACGATCATCAAAATCAGTAAAAGCAAATATTGTTGAAGGATATGGCAGACGTGAATATAAACATGATTTTATTCGCTTTTTGACATTTGCGTTAGCATCTAATTATGAAACGCTTGATCATTTAGAAACCTTATTCGAAACGAAGTCGCTAACTGATGAGAAAATTTTCAATCAAGCACATGACCGAATAAATCATTTGAGCAGAAAACTATATAATTTCCTCAATGCCGTACATTCAAAGCACAATAAATAGTTCGGTGGTTTCCCAGATCTAAGATCCCAGATCATAGATCCGAGATCCCAGATCCCAGATCCGAGATCCCAGATCAAAGATCCAAGATCCGAGATCCAAGATCAGAGATCAATTAAAAACAAGACGATGAAATTTACTACGAAAGAAATAAAAGCCGAAACACTAAACACCGCCAAAATATGAAACGTTTTTTTGCCTTCGTTAAAAAAGAATTTTTCCACATATTCCGCGATTACCGGACATTGCTGATACTCTTTGGGATGCCGGTGGCGCAAATTCTTATTTTCGGCTATGTAATCACAACCGACCTGAAAGATGTGAAAATTGCTATCTATGACCCAACGCCCTCTGAGGTTACTCAAGGTTTGGTGCATAAACTCGAATCTTCCGGGTATTTTATTGTTGATCGGCATCTGACATCTCCTGGGGATGCTGAGGCTGCTTTTAAAACCGGTGATATTCGCGAGGTGATAATATTTGAGGCTGGGCTGGCTGAGAAACTCCAACGTGATGGTACAGGTGCCATTCAGCTTTTAATTGATGCCAGTGATCCAAATATGGGTAACCTGATAAATCAGTATACACGTGGAATTATTCTGAAGTACCAGCAGCAAATTAGCAGTGGCCCTGCTATTTCCGCCGGAATAGATGTAGAAAGCCGCATGATGTTCAATACCGACCTGGCCAGTGTTTACATGTTCGTACCCGGTACCATGGCCCTGATTCTGATGTTGATTTCAGCCATGATGACCAGCATTAGTATTGCACGAGAGAAGGAGGTGGGTACTATGGAGGTGCTGCTGGTATCACCTTTGCGTCCGCTACAAATTATTTTGGGAAAAGTAACCCCTTATGTGGTTTTGTCTTTTATCAACGCTGTAACCATTATTATTTTAGGCAATACAGTTTTTGGTGTGCCTGTTAAAGGGAGCCTCTTTCTGTTGATGGGAGAGAGTTTGCTTTTTATTTTATTGGCTCTGTCGCTCGGTATTCTGATTTCAACAGTAAGTAAAACACAGCAGGTTGCTATGTTCATATCACTTTTTGCCCTGATGTTACCCACCATTTTGTTGAGCGGATTTATATTTCCGATAGAAAGCATGCCCGAAATTTTACAATGGATTAGCGTGATTATGCCACCTCGTTGGTTTATTGTGATCATAAAGAATATTATGTTGAAAGGTGCTGGAATTGCCTTTGTATGGCAGGAAACGCTGATTTTAATTGGAATGATTACGTTTTTCATATTTATGAGTGTGAAGAAGTTTAAAATAAGGTTAGAATAGTATTAGAGAATAGCGATGGCGATAGCGCGGATTTGTAACCGTGCTAAATAAGGCACGGATTACAAATCCGCGCCATCAAGGGCGTGCCTATTAATAAACAAAAATACTGATAATGAGAACAATATCATATATACTTAGAAAAGAATTTACGCAGATATTCAGAAATAAAACCATGCTGCCCATCATTTTCCTTGTGCCTGTGATACAGTTAGTGGTTTTAGTATTTGCGGCCAATATGGAATTGAAAAATATTGATGTGACTGTGGTCGACCGTGATAAAAGCCTTACCTCACAGCGATTGGTTGCAAAGTTCAGTGGTTCGCCTTATTACAATGTATCATTTAGCGAAGGGAGCGTCGATAAGGCCGTGGATGATCTGTATGCAGATCAATCGGATATGGTTTTGCATATTCCCCAACATTTTGAACGCGACTTGTATATTCAAAAGCAGGCTGATTTGCAGGTATTGATAAATGCCATTAACAATACCTCGGCCAGCCTGATGAATGGCTATACGCAATCTATTGTGATGGATTTTAATTCAGATGTTATGTTGGAGGTCATTCCGGGGCAACCTCAATTGAGCAATCAGTTTGATGTGGAATCGTCGTTTTGGTTCAATCCCGAATTGAACTACAAAATTTATATGCTTCCGGGTATTCTTGTGATTCTTGTAACTGTAATTGGCATGTTTCTCACAGCGCTCAACATTGTTCGCGAAAAAGAATTAGGCACTATTGAACAAATCAACGTAACACCCATTCGAAAACATCATTTATTGATAGGCAAGTTAGTCCCTTTTTGGATTATTGCCATGTTTGAACTGGCATTTGGTTTAACCATTGGTTATGTATTTTTCCATTTACCCATTGAGGGCAGTTTGATTACTTTGTTTGGGTTTGGTTCTATTTATCTGCTTGTAGCTCTTGGTATTGGTCTGTTTTTGTCCACTGTAACCGACAACCAGCAACAGGTAATGTTCCTGTCTTACTTTTTTATGCTGACATTCATTTTGATGAGTGGCATTTTTACACCGGCCGATAGTATGCCTCAGTGGGCACAAATTGTGAATTATATTAATCCGTTTTATTATTTCATTCGCGCTATTCGCATGATTTTACTCAAAGGCAGTGAATTCATTCATGTATTACCCGAGGCCTTGAGCTTATTGACCTATGCACTTGTAATTTTCAGTTTAGCGCTGTGGCGATACCGGAAAACTGTGTAATAAGTATGAACCGGGATTTAAATAGTAGTTAACCTTTATATCTCCTGGAGTGGTGGAGGTCGTATGGTTTTACAGCACTATTGAACTTTGCTCAAGTTTTTTCAATCTTCTAAACAGTTGCTTTGATGTAACGAGCAAAAATGGACTTATATCCAGTCCAGACTCTTTGAGAGCCAGAGCTACCCAGGTATTGCAGGTTCTGAACATGGAATATTTTCGCTTTGCCAGGAAAAAGCCGCTTGAGTCGCGGAAGAAAGTACTGGGTATAACATTACCTGCTTCATTTTTTTGAAATGCATTTGAAAGAAATTTGCACAAAGCAAAATATGTGTCTCTTGTCATGGAGATTTCTATTATGTTTGGCTGCCTGTAATACCTTTTGATTTCGCGTGAATAAGGAGTCATGCTAACCACAGCCTGGGTTGGCCACAATATGGTGCTTGCACTCACGAAAATACCAGGCTCGGGTATTTGATAGTATTTTTCTTCGCCCCAGCTTACATCGAGGTATTTATGCCGGGTATAAGGTTGGGCTTCTTTAAAAATATGGTATGGTATATCAGCTGTTTCCAATACAATACCCGTGTGCCAACCGGCCTGAACAATGTAAACAGGGTATTTTTGTGCATTAGAGGTAAATCCCGTGGCGAACAGGCCAATGAAAAGTAAGATGCTTATAAAGTAATTTGTTGGCATTCGACATTTGCTAAGGTTCAATTAACTAACAAAAATTGAGCAGTCCTGGTTTTGTTTATTTAGTGCAACAACAAAAAACAGCCAGACCACTGAGTATGAATTCCCTGGTGGATCTGGCTGGTTGAATAAAATATAATTCAGTATTAACCTCTAACGCTTATCGCATCATTTTCATTAGTTTTAGGTTTTGAATTAGTCCGTCTTTACTGATGTTTAATATGTACATTCCATTTTGCAAATCATTGATTTGCATTGGGAAGTCAGTGATTTGAATTTTGTTTCTGCCGGGATTTAAGTAACGGTTCAATTGAGACACCATTCGACCATCTGCACGCAGCAAAGTAAGTTTATAGCTGCCGGCATTTTTTACTTCAGCTTCAATAATGGTTTGCGCCGTAATAGGATTCGGGTTTGCAATTACCTGTAACGATTGTGAATTGTGGGATTGCGCTATAGCTGAAGGTTCACGATCCATTTCCAGCAGTGTAGCCGTATCCTTCCAGTTAAAATGTACAAAAAGGAATGTTCCATCCCAGTGTGCTGAGGGCACGTTGTTTTGATAGTCTGCCTCATTGCTATAAAACGGTACATCATAACCATTGAGCGTAAGGTCACCGGGGGCATTGTAGAGGCTGTAAAACATGAGTTCCATGTGACGTTCGGGTGCCATTATGTTATTTTCAATTACTTCCAGGTTCACTGAAGCATAGTTACCATCGGCTGTTGCTGTGAGTTGCATCAAATCATATTGGCTTGCGCTCAGGTTTCCTGCTGTTACACCATCGTCATGAAACCATTGGCGGGTTGTTGTTTGGCCGTCGGCGGGCAATGCATGGCGTAAGCGGATTGAATCGCTATCGTAAGCTTTCGAATGCATGAGTTCTTCCTGCGTTTGTACCAGGAATCCTCCTTCGCGCAACAGGAGCGGGATCTCATCTAGCGGGGCATCTATTGTAATGGTCGTGTTGGCACTATACTTTTCACCGGTATTATAATCGAACCAGTTGTTTTCCGGAAGTGTAACCATGCGTGAGGTTTGTCCCTCCATGAGCACTGGCGCCACCAGTAAATCTTTACCCCAAAGGTATTGGTCGCCCAGCTCGCTGAGCAATTCGGTGGATGAATTGTAGTAGTTTGAGGGACGGGCTAAAGGTGTGCCTTGCGTGCTGTATTCCCATGCCAGGGTGTAGTTGTAAGGTAAAAATTCGTAGCGCATTTCAATGGCTTTGCGCACGCGGTTTTGTGTTTGCGCATCGTAAAATATGGGCTCTGTAGGTACGCCTGTTCCGTGTGCTCGCATTACAGGTGAGAATGTGCCAAGTTGTAACCAGCGCGTGTATAATTCACCATTTTGCCCGCCACCGGTAAATCCGCCAAGGTCGGAATGCATGTAGCCGATTCCGCTCATGCTCATGTGCAGCATGATGGGGATTTGGGATTGTAGTCCCTGGAAGCTTCTTTGTATATCGCCTGACCACGGGTATGTGCTGTAACGTTGCATACCTGTATAGCCTGAACGGGTAAGGTTGAATAATCTTTTTTCAGGATAATTTTCAGCAGTTTTATCGTGCAACATTTTTGCCCATTGGTTATTGAAAATGTTGTGGACGTCATTGGCCATGCCCATTTCATGAATCATTTCGGCTGGATGGGTTTCCGGTTCACCGAGATCGGTCCAAAGACCAGATGTACCCATTTCAAAGAGGTTTTGGTAGTGGGGCCAAAGCCAGTTTCGGGCCGTATCGGAGCTCATGTCGAACAACGCTGCATCGCCGGCCCAGAATCCGTAGAGCACAAAAGGATCTCCACTATCATTTTTAGCAAAATGTTCTGCTGCAGCTGCGCCATCATACAGATCGCTCGTGAGGGTGAAATAGGGCTCCGTTATTAGGATAGTTTCAATGCCCTGGTTTTGAAAGTCTGACATCATACCCTCAGGGTCGGGGAAGTTTGTCATATCCCAATTGAAGTCGCCCATATGTGATGTGCCGCCAAACCAATAAAGATCGAGTACAAGGGCATCCATTGGGAAGTTCCCGGCCTGCATATCTGCCACAATTTGTTCTGCTTCATCCTGGGTTTCGTATCCGTACCGGGACTGAATGTACCCCAATCCCCACATTGGTGGCATGGGTGCATGCCCGGTAAGGTCAGCCAAATTTTTGGAAACATCATCCAGACTTTCGCTATCGGTAATTAAAAAACGTAATGTCCCGCCTGCAGTCTGATATCCCATGTCGCCCGGAGTGTTGGATCCAATATCAATCTGGCCCGGGTGGTGATTGTCAAATATCCAGGCAAATCCATCGGTCGACGTCAAAACTGGTATGGATGTGTTCAGATTAGGTGTTTGATTTGAGTAACCATAATGAGCCTGGTTATAGAGGTCAATGGAATAACCATTCAGGTTAAACGGCAAGGCTCTTGCACCTCCGCCATAAATTTTGGTGTTTTCGTTAAAACCTAGCGTCATCAAACCACCGTTTCCGCCATTGCTGGGGAAGAAGCTTTTGAGCGAGGTTATGGTGTCTCCATTGAGATAAAATATTTTTAGTGGTTCTTTTTCAATAATTATCTCCCAGGTATTCCACAAGACTGTTATTTGTTCAGCAGTAGTATCCACACTAAACGTGGCTGTAACCGGCATTTCAGTAATGGCATAACTTTCAGAAGAAGAATACCCGTCAGGAATAATTTCTGTAGCCAGGCCGTGTGCATAGGTAATAAGATTGATGTTTCCTTTGGCTGTATTTATTTCCAGTCCGTTTTCTGTAGTTGTGAACGACTGATAGCTCCAATCGTTGGTTACCTGTAAGGGTATAAAAATATCCGATCCTTCGGCACTGCGACCGGTTATAGAGCCGTCGGCATTGCGAAACACAAAGGCCAGGCTTAGTACGGTTTCGCTGCTGTCTATACCGTAAAAGCTCCGAATATTAAAAGATATCGAGTAAAGGTTTTCGTCTAAGCTATCCATTAAAACTGTATCGTTTGGTATTCCCCAATCAGATACGACGTGCTTCCAGTCACTTCCACTGGTGCTTTGCAGAGTTATTACACCTGTATGGGCATAAACATTTCCTTCGAAGTCCATTAAACCCTGATCGCCCTGTGTGGCATCAAAATAAATGGTTACAGTAGAATCAACGGTGGCATCACCGGGTTCCATCCAGGCTACCTGGGTGTTTCCCAGAGCCGGAATTAATAGCATAACGGATAGTGTGTAGAGTAATTTTTTCATAATGTAAAAATAACCATTTTGAGGCCGAAAGACAATGTATCAGACCCAGGATGCAGTATTTTTTAACGCAAACCTTTGCGGAAGATAACCGGTAATGATAAATGAAACCGCACCGGGATTTAATTTAACGTGAGGGCCATATGCATATAAAGTAGAAGGTATACACTAAGGCAATAGCCTATTTTATTTTTCTCTGTTTATAGCAAAAAATCAAGGAAATTCTCTCTGTGAATGGTCTCAAATTTTACTGGTTGATAGCTATCTTTAAAGGTTTTGGGTAGTTTGACTTTTTGAGGTTTATATTTAACTTCATAAGCAAATAACTCACCTTCAATTTCTTCTACATAATCAATTTCTTGCTGCTGATAAGTTCTCCAGAAATATCTGTTTAAATAGATCTGCTCATATTTTAGTTTTTTTAGACGTTCTGAAAGTACAAAGTTTTCCCATAGCTGACCAATATCATTTCGGTAGTTCAATGTATTGAATTGTTTGATAACGGCATTTCTAACACCGTTGTCCAGGAAGTAATATTTGGATTTTTTTGTGATTTCTTTTCTGGGGTTTTTACTGATAGCCGGTAGTTTGTATATCACAAAGCTTTTTTGCAGTAAATCAAGATATCTTTCAATAGTTTTTACATCCAGTTTTATTTGTTTGCTTAGTTCATGTACAGATATTTCAGAACCTATTTGAAAGGCAATCAGACTTAATAATTTATAAAGCTTCTCTGAATTCCTGATTTTATCAAGCGTTAAAATGTCTTTTAATAAATATGAACCCACAAGCTCTTCGAGGTATTCTTTTTTGGTGTTTTTATTCAATGTTGTGTAAATTTCGGGATAGCTCCCAAAGATTAACAGATCTTCTAACTGTTGCTTAATTTCAAATCTATTAAAATGATTATTCAGCTCTTTTAACGATAGGGGAAATAGAATTAATTCTCGTTTTCTTCCTGTAAGGGGTTCTCCAACTTGTTGCTGTATAGCAAATGACGATGAACCGGTAGCGATAACTTGCAGGTTAGGTATTTGGTCAACCATAATTTTAATAACCTGGCCAATGTTTTGAATGTTCTGCGCTTCGTCAAGAATGATTAAATCATAATTTTCTGCGTATTCTTTTATTTGTGAAAAATCATTGGATGAGAGCAATTGTTGAATCTGAATATTGTCACCTGAATCAACTTTATAATGTAGTTTGGTATTTTTTAAAAATTCATCAATTAATGTTGTTTTCCCGACTCGTCTTGCTCCGTAAACTATTAAAGCCCTTTTGTCAGGCATCCAGTCCAATAGATTATGGTAAAATCGTCGAATCATATTTCATTTTAAACCGAAATTAGTGATTTGACCCGGCAAATCCAAGAAAATCACATGAATTTTTGGATTGCAACTCCAAATTTTAATATAAAAATTGGGAGTTTGATTCCAGATTTTCAATGTTTTGGGCACATAAAAACCGAATAAAAAACATGAGGGCCTCACTTAAAGCGAGGCCCTCACACAAATCTATTTTATTTTTTTACTGTGCGTCGATAAATTCATTTAACTCATCGATGGAGCTTTCATATTCAAATGCATCATTAACGATGTAGTATTCGTTTTTATTCTGGCATTTGGGGTATGCAAATTGAGCATATTCAACACGTGTGCTTTCATACTCCAACAATTCCATAACTTCTTTTATCTGAGTTGCTGTTAAGCAGTGACTCTTAGTTATTTGCTTGGCCATTGTCATTTTTGAATCTTCGAAGGTTTTTCCTGCAATAGATTTTTTTGCCTTTTCAAATGCAGTAGCAGACATCATGCAACCACGTGTTGCTTCTCTTTTTTGTACGGGCTGTTCAGTAAAATTTGTTGAAGAACTGCTTGAAGAGCTTGTGGTTGTTGTTGTGCTTGAAACGGTCATTTGAGCATTATTCGTTTTTTTCCGGGGTTTCCCCTCAGTGGTTGTGGTAACGGTTACTGTTCCTGATTCAGTTGTTTCTCCACCAGAAACATTCACTGTAGCTCCCTGCTCATTCATCTGCGTATTAATTGAGATGTTCACATTTTCGTTTGCGTTTTCAGGTGACGCTGTTGTAGTTGTTTGAACTGTATGCGTTTCGGTTGTCTGGTTTTTCTGTGGCGCTGCAGTTGAGGTGCTCACAGTTGTTTTCTGAGGTTTGGTTTCCTTTTTAGCTGCAGATCTTTCGAACTCCATTTCTGAAAAAAATCTGAGCTTGTAAGCACCTTTACGGTTTTTCTTGATCGTATAGGTTACCTTTTTACCAGGTTTAGTCATCAGGTTTTTTTCAATTTCGGGAATACCTTTTTTCTGAAATACAATTTTTCCTTTGTACCACTCACTTTTTAAATCGTAGAGTGTTACGCGTGTTTGAGCTTCTTTGTTCTGCTTTTCTCCATTAAGATAAATAAAGAAAGCATCGCCATCGTTATTGAAAACTTCAATCGCACGTTGCGCAGATACATTAAAAGTAAAGCTAACAAACAGTATAGCTGAAATTAAGGTTAAAAGTCTCATAGTATTCATTTTTTGATTTTTAGTGGGAGGATTTTTCTTTTTGTATATATGTCAAAAATAACAGATATAAATTAATTATACAATAAAAAAAGCGCCTCCTGGCAATGAAGGCGCTTTAACATTGATTAATGTATAAATAAACTATGGTGTTTTAACTATTTTTTCCACAACGGTATGGTCGGTTCCCTGTAATTTTATGAAGTAGAAACCTTGCTGATATTGTGTAAAATCAATATTTACTGATTTTTGTCCTTCAATTTTGAAGCTATTCAAAATTTGTCCGGCACCATTTACTATTTGAATATTTTGGTAATGATTAACATTTTTAATTGATAATAATTGATCGCCTGAGATTGGATTTGGATACATTATTGGTGCTCTGTTTTCAGGGTCTTGTGTTGACAAACTTGTATTTACAGGTCCAAACATACCAGATTCTACGGGCAATCCGGTTTGATATTCTGTGCCCTGGGCAACGGGTTTAACCACTACAGACAGGTATTTATCGCCGGCACTTCTGGTTAATACCAAATCTTGCTCAGTAGCTCCTGAAATAGGTCTTTTGCCACTTCCTGAAGCATCATCGCTTACGTACCACTGGAACTCTGTTGCACCCTCTGCATCGCCATTCAGGTCAAAATAGTCGTAGTTTGCGGTTAAGGTACTTCCCTGTTCTGTATTGCCAGTGATGTACACATTTCGCGCTTCCGGGAAATTTGGCCATTCAGGCGTTGTGGTCATGTTTGTGGTCAGTAATCTGTATTGGCCTGGTTCGAGTGTAAAGGTTGTGTCTCCGCTAATTTCAGTTCCCCCTTCAAAGAAGCTGTACCAGTTGGCAAATCCACTTAGATTGGGTGTGTAGGTTTGTGTTTCCACATCGAAATTACCGAATATGATGTTTTTTTCACCATTATGCTCAAGGGTAATTATTTTTACATCGCCGCCTACATCCATATTAAAGTTTGTGGTTTGATAAAGGTCAGAGGAGTTACGTAAATCTATTACCTGACTGTAGAAGTTATATAAATGTCTGCGTCCATCTTCCTCCAGGTAATCCCAACGTATTGGTTTTTCACAAACGCGACAATCGTAATCTATGCTGTAATCGTAACCCATTTCGCCAAATTGCCAGATCATTTTAGGACCTGGTACAGTGAGGAAAAACAGTGTTGAGAGTTCTGCACGGCGCAATGCTATTTCTTCTTGTGTAATGTCATATACTGCTGTACCATTACCATAAGTTATGTTTTTGTACATCATGCGCTCTTCGTCATGACTTTCCATATAACCAACAAGGTGGGGTGCATTCCACGAACGGTTTTTGTAAGAGATACCTGAGAAATCGGAATCGGTAATATAGCCCATCGATGCTTCCAGGTAGGAGTAATTCATGTTGCCCCAAAGCAACATTCCGTATTCTGCAAGCACTTTTTCTTCGGAATTTTCTGTAAGGTGTTCCAGAATAACATAAGCTCCGGGAGCTGCATTCCAAATGGTGTCGGCAATATCTTGCAGGATATCAATTCGACTTTGATCATAACTCCATCCTTCACCGGGTGTATTGGTGAAGCCTTTGGTGAAATCGAAACGAAAACCATCGAATTTATATTCATCCAGCCAGTAAGTGGTAACTCTACTCACGAAAGCTTTTGTTTCGGGGCTTTCGTGATTGAAATCAAACCCCCATGAGTAAGTTGGGTTTGGGGATGTTTGGTTGTACCAGGGGTTTTCGGGCGTAGGCTGACCGTAATCGCCTGCGGCAGGATCGAAATAAAGTTGAACAAACGGTGACTGACCATACGAGTGATTGAGTACCATGTCTAAAATAACAGCTATGCCGTTTTGGTGACATACGTCTATAAATTCTTTCAGGTCGTCTTTGGTACCGTAATATTTGTCCGGCGCAAAATAGAACGATGGGTTGTAGCCCCAGCTGCTGTTGCCTTCGAATTCACTTACAGGCATGAGCTCTATTGCGTTTACCCCTAAGTTTTTCAAATAATTAATCGTATCGATAAGTGTTTGATAGTCATGAGCAGCTACAAAATCACGGACGAGCAGTTCATAAATAACAAGGTCCTCGTTGGCTGGCCGGGTAAAGTTTTGAACTTGCCAGTTGTAGGGTGTTTGAGCTGTTTTGAAAGTTGAAACAATACCTTCTGCCTGGTCTGTTGGGTAAGGCATCAGGTTCGGGTAGGTCGACTCTGAAATGTACGAGTCGTTCCACGGGTCGAGAATCTTATCAGTATACGGATCGGCAATGGTTATTTCACCATCAACAATGTACTGATATGCGTACTCTTCGCCTGCTGTAAGATTTTCCAGTGTAATCCAATAACGGTTTTGATCGGGTGTTCTGTACATTTGATTTTCTGCACGTAGTTCCCAATCGTTGAATGAGCCTTTTATAAAGGCAAACTCTTTGTAAGGCGCATAGAGTACGAGGGTTACTGTATTATCATCGATGTAATTGATCCCATCTTTCAGGTCTGCTGAGGGCAGTGCCGCAGTTGTTGTACTTTCCCGTACGAGCACTTCTATGGTATCAGTGTATGTGGAGTCTGTTGCTGTTACATCGAGAATTATTTCGTTCATACCTGTAATTGCCGCTTCATAGGAATAGGTAATACTGGTACTGTTTTGGGAGGCTACAGCTACTCCATTGACTGTTAATTCCAATGTTTCTGCGGCTAACGAAACAGCATCTATTTCAATCATATCGCCTATAGAATAAATTTGCGATGTATTGGGTGAGTTCCATGTAATGTTGTATGGATCGCTGTATACATTGGCATAAATGTCGCCTCCATCTGCTGCGCGGCCTACAATAGTGCCATCGGCGTTTCTGAAAACAAAGGCCATTTGAAGAATGGTTTCACCCTGAGGAACACCATAATAATCAATAATTGATGGACCAATGGTCAATTCCCAGGTGTCTCCTGAAATATTGGTTAGTTGTATTTCAGGCGTGTTTTCATCCCATTCGGTAACTACATATTTCCAGTCAGAAGCAGAAGTGCTTTCTGAAGTAATTACGCCGGTGTGCGCATAAATGTCACCACTATAACCTGCAAGAGCACCATTGCCCTGGTCTGCATTGAATGTAATGGTAACAGGGTCTGTTGGTGTTGGATATGCAGGGGAGGTGGTTATTACCTGAGCCGGCAGCTGAAATATAACTGTTATGAATAAGGCTAATAATGATAATTGTTTGATGTTCGGTTGCATTGTATTTGTGTTTAATTGAATATTTTCTGGCTAATTGGAAAAGATACAACCCGATAGTGGTTCGTACTATCGGATTGTATGGGGCTTATTTTTTACTTTCAGAAAAAGTCAAGATATGGTTATTTATTTTTTGAATTCGATAATTTTAACGCTCTTTGCTTTAATAGTAAACGATGATTTGTCTGAAATCGTTTCGTCAGTGAGCACATTTTTGCCGTCTCCGTAATTATCTAAAAGCTCGCTAAAGCGTGTACCGTCAATTGTGCGGCTTTCTTTAGGATGGTTGTTCAGAATAACCATTACGGTTTCTTTGTCTGTATGACGGAAATAGACATAGGTATTATTGTCAGGAACAAAATGCGTTAATTCTCCGTTGGCTACGGCATCTGAATTTTTTCGCCACTGTGCCACTTTGCGCACGAAGTTAAATCCTTTGTTCTCTTTGGCTGTGCGTCCTTCTTCTGTGAAGGCATTCCGCTCATCATCTTCCCAACCACCCGGGAAATCTTTACGTATATTGCCATGCCCTGTATGTTCAAGTCCTGTCATTAGTATTTCGTCACCGTAGTACATCATGGGTATTCCGCGCATGGTGAGCAAAATACCTATGCCCATCTTGAATTTATTAATGTCTTCTCCAACCGATGAATAGAACCTGTCGAGGTCGTGGTTGTCGAGGAAGATAACATTTTTATGGGCATCGTTATACAGGAAATCGCGGGCCAGTACGTAATAAATCTGTGCAAGTCCTGTTGTCCAGCCATCTTCCTGGTTTAATCCTGTTTTTATGGCATAGTACAGCGGAAAATCTGTATTGGTTGGGATATGTGAGTTGTAATCTTTTGATACCGGGCTGTTTTGTTGGAAAAAGGCCGTTAGCGCAACTTTTTGCAACCAGGTTTCACCTAAAATGGTGAAGTCCGGGTATTCCAGGGTTATACGCTGTGCAAGCCTTGTTACAAAATCTATCTCTGCATAAGGCTGGGTATCCATTCTTAATCCGTCGATACCGGCATATTCAATCCACCAAAGCATGTTCTGAATCAGATAGTTGGCCAGAAAAGGATTGTTTTGGTTCAGGTCGGGCATGGTTTCTACAAACCAACCGGTAGTAAACCTGTTTCGATCGTATTTGGAAGCATGCGGATCGGCAATTACAGAACCGCGGTAATTGGTTTGGAATTTTTTATGGTTGTTGATCCAATCTTCGGTGGGCAAATCTTTCATCCACCAATGGTTAATACCACAGTGATTTACAACCACATCCATCACCACTTTCATATCTTTTTTATGACTGGTTTCAACCAATTCTTTGTACAGTTCATTTGATCCAAGTCGTGGGTCGGCTGCATAAAAATCAGTAATGGCATATCCATGGTATGAATAATCCTTCATGTTGTTTTCAAAGAAGGGGTTGATCCAGATTGCGGTCATGCCCAAATCTTTAATATAATCCAACTTATTCATGATGCCTTGCAAATCGCCACCGTGGCGCCCGTCCGGATTGGTTCGGTCGGCTTTTTCAAGCATAGACGGTACATTATCATTTTCCGGGTTACCATTGGCAAACCTGTCTGGCATTACCAGGTAAATCAGATCGGAAGCAGAGAACCCCCGTTTTTGGTCAGTACGGTGCTTGAGTTCATACTCGTATTCGGCAACTTTTTTACCGTTTTCTTTAAATAAGATTTCAAATTTGCCGGGTTTTGCCGACTCGTCGATATTAAGGTCAATAAATAGGTAATTCGGATTTTTTACTTTGTGCACTTCTGCAATGCTTACCTTTTCAGTAGCAAGCTCAGGCTCCGTATTTCCAATATTTTCTCCATAAACCAGCAATTGTAGCTGATTGTTTTTCATTCCTGTCCACCAATTTGGTGGCTCCACACGGCTTAGCCTGGTGTTTTGTGCATTCATGCTCATCATTAGCATTGTTGTTATTATGGTTATTAAATACTTCATTGTTTGATGTGTTTATTAGGTGCAACAACCCGGCCATTATTCTATCATCCAGGTACATCGCTTTTATGAATAGAGCCAGGTTATTTTTTCACACTGTCACCCGCTGTTTCATGGTTATTGAGTCAGACCAATAAAGTATCCCCAGGGTTTAAGTCGCAGAGGTGCTTTTCCGTTATATTGTTTTTCTGAAAAAGCATCTTTGAATGTTTCCTCGGATTCAAATTTTTTAATGTTCACATCGGTTGCAGTGTCAGATAAATTAAATAAAGCCAACACTTTATTGTCGTCTTTTTCTCGGGTAAAAGCAAAAACACGTTTGTTGTTGTTTGTTTTGAGCATTTGGATGTTGCCGCCATAGCGTCCATTCCAGAGAGCAGGGTTTTCTTCTTTGAGTGTATTAAGTTTTTTGTAAAGGTTGCCCATTTTATGCGATTTCCATTCAATGGTGTCTTTATCAAAAAATCTGAGACGTTTATTCAGGCCTGCTTCCTGCCCGCTGTAGATGAGTGGAAATGTAGGTGCAGCATAGGTAAATACGGCAAAAGTTTCGTAGCTGTTGGGCATACGCTCAAAAACGGTTCCATTCCATGAATTTTCATCGTGGTTTGTGGTGAAAGCCATGCGATACACGCTATCGGCAAATCGTGTAGGTTCTTTTTTGAAGTATTTGCGCAGGTGCGAAGCGTTTTGTTTGCCTTTGGCTATTTCGTTCATGATGTGATGCAGTTCCCAGGCGTAATTGGCATCAAATGCTTTTTTGTGGAGTTCGGGCTTTTCTGCTTCGGCAAGCATAAATACCGGTTTAACTTTTTCCATTTCGGCTCTTGCGCTTTCCCAGAAGTCGTTGGGGACCATGCTGGCCACATCGCAGCGGTAACCGTCTACATCAAATTCTTTTACCCAGAATACAAAGGCGTCGGTCATGGCATTGCGCATTTCCTGATTTTCGTAGTTCAGGTCGGCTACGTCGGACCAGTCTTCTACCGGGGCCACTACTGTGCCCGTAGAATCTTTTGTGTACCATTCGGGGTGTTCTTTTATCCAGGGATGATCCCAGGCTGTGTGGTTGGCCACCCAGTCCAGAATTATCATCATGTCGTTGTCGTGTACTGTTTTAACGAGTTTTCTGAAATCGTCCTTTGTCCCAAAGTTTGGATTAACCTCTTTATAATTTTTTACGGCATAATAGCTGCCCAGCGGGCCTTTTTTGTTTTTGTCGCCAATGGGGTATATGGGCATAATCCACAAAATATCTACACCAAGTTCTTTCAGGCGCGGGATATGTTGTATAAAGGCTTCAATTGTGCCTTCAGGGGTGTATTGTCTTATATTGACTTCATAAATGGTTGAGGCCTTACTGGCTTCTACCGGGTCGGCTTTGGCTTCTTGTTCAGCAACTTGATTTTTTTTGGCCTGATTACATCCGCCAAAAAGGAATGATAATGAGAGCATTGTCATAATGAGTATTGTCTTCATATTTGAAAAATTTATATTTATCGTTTTACATTAGTAATGAGTTCGAAGCTGAAGGCGGGTAATGTGAAATTTATTTTACCCTCCTGCTGTTCTAATTCTGTATTGTTGAATGTGTAATAAGTGTTTTGAGCTTTTGATAAGGGATCATCGATGTTGATGTCTATTTCTTTTTTACCGTCGTTTAGCGCTACAATAACCACTTCATCGAAGTAGCGACGTTGGTACACCAGCTGATTTTCCTGCAGGTGCAATACTTTGAAATCGCCAAAGATTAGGGGCAGTGCTTTTTGTCTGAAATTGAGTAGTTCAGCTGTTGCTTTTTTTACGGCTTTCTCCTCTTGTTTGAGGTTGTTGAAGCGCATCATACGTCTGTTGTCCGGATCATTGCCGCCGACCATGCCTATTTCGTCTCCGTAGTAAATTACAGGCAATCCGGGAATGGTTGCAATAATGCTGTTGAGCATTTTTTGCTTTTCATAGCCCACTGGGTTTTCAACTTTTATTTCGCGTGTCCAACCGGCTTTTTTGGCATCTTCATCGAAACTTAAGGCATCAGAGGCATATGCGATAAAGCGGGCGCGGTCCTGATTGCCTGAAATATTGCCCATTAGGTGTTGTGCACCGTAATACTTGAGGCTTTTATTAATTTCGTTTACCAGGGCTTTAAATCCGCTGTCGCCAGCTAAGGTGGCCACTAAGGCGTCGTACACGTTAAAGTCAAACTGGGCATTGAGCTGCCCGGAGTTTACGTAGCTGCCGATAAGTTCGGGCGAACCGTAGGTTTCTCCAATCTGATATAATCTGCGATTTTCAGGTATCACTACTTGTTTTCTGAGTTTCTGCGTCAGCGTGCGCCAGAATCTTTCGGGTACATGTTTGGTGGCGTCGTGTCTGAAACCGTCTAACTTGTATTTTTTGATCCAGTAAACTGCAGAGTCTGTGAGCATGTCTGTAACCTCCGGGTTGGTGAGGTCGAGTGTGGGCATAAAAGTGTCGAACCAGGTGGTTAAGCGGTGCGAGTCCCAATTTTCAGTATTGAGCGATCCATCGGGCAGGTATAGGTTTGTTTTCCATTCCGGATGTGCTTTTATTACAGGGTGGTTTTCATGCACATGGTTTGCCACAAAGTCGAGCAGCACATTTATGTCGTTGGCATGAGCTGTTTCCACGAGGCGCTTTAAATCTTCTTCTGTGCCAAAATGTGGGTTCAGTTGGGTAAATGAAATTGGCCAATACCCGTGGTACCCGGAGAAGCGTGTTTTGGGGTTTGGATACATCCCATAAGCTTCTTCGGGATTTTTCACCAGTGGTGAAACCCACAGTGTGTTGATGCCCAGGTTGCTAAAATAGCCATCGTTTATTTTTTTGATGATTCCTTCAATATCGCCACCAAAGTAGTTGGCTTTGGGGTGTATGGATTCATCGTCGATTTTCCATGTGTTGTCCGGATTGCCATCGTTAAATCGGTCTGTAAATACATTGTATATTGTGGCTGCTTCGAAGTCGGTTCTTTTAAGTTTACCGGCATCAAGAATTATTTTTCCATTATGAAGCGGCAGCCGCACGCTATTTGAGATACCATCCTGGTTTGCAGCAATAACTCTGATATAAGTTCTTTCTTTTTGGGCCATTGCATCCGGAACCGTAATGGTTATAAGGTTTTCGGCCATATTTGTGCGTGATGCGGGAAGTTTTTTGTTTTGCCCCATCACAAAATATTCAGTGATGGAATTTTTATAGCCAATTGTTACTTTATTTTGGCGCACATTTTTGGCATACAAGTGTGGTTTTTGAAGGTTTTCGTATTTCCCGACTTTCAACATGGAGTTGTATCCGCCAATATTGTTGCTGACGCTGTCTTTTTTGGACGGATCGAGCATTTCTTTTCCATCTGCAACTATCAAATACTGGTATTCTCCCGGCGCCAGCGTTAATGTGGTTTTCCATTGCTCGCCAACTTTTGTTAAATTGGTAGCATTGGGGTTCCAACCATTAAATTCCCCTTTGAGTTGTACTTTATCATACGCTTTATCGGATTTGAAGGTAAAGGGCACTTTAATTTTACCTGACGATTTCAGGATGATGTCATACCGGGTGCTGTCTGTGTATATTTTTAGCAAACTTAGTTTTGGTAGTTTTGCTTTTTGAGCAATGAGGATGATTTTCTCTGAACCTTTTTGTACTGCCAGGCTTTGCGGAGCCAATACTGAATCTATAACCGGGTTGGTTGGAAAATAATCTGTAAGGTGCACTACCGTGGTGTCGGGATTTACGGTGATTGGTGACGCAAGCCCTATCATGAGGCTTTTGTGCGGCAAAGTGAATGTGTCTGTCTGCCTGTCGCAACTGCTAATTATGAGCCCGATACCGAGTATCAGGCTCATTGTGGTTGTTATGATTTTTCGCATGATGTGTACTATTTGTTCTGAGATACCATGTCGACCGTAATTTTATTATTGGCTTTAATGGTGTGTGATTTGTCAAAAAGTAAAACTTTGAGCGGCTGCCCGGCATTGTTATGTATGTTTACTTTGTCTTTATCAATGACGATATTTAACAAGTGCCCCCGAAAATTGATTTTAAATGAAAAGGATTTCCATTTTTCAGGAATAAACGGGTTAAATGATAACATGTTGTTTCTTATGCGCATGCCGCCAAATCCTTGCACAATCGACATCCATGTTCCGCCCATACTGGTTACGTGTAATCCTTCATCGGAGTCGCTATTGTAATCGTCCAGGTCAAGACGCGATGCAGAGAGGTAAAATTCATACGAACGTTTTTTATCACCAAGTTTAGCCGCCATTATTGAGTGGATACATGCTGATAATGAAGACTCGTGGACAGTCATGGGTTCGTAAAAATCGTAGTTTTTCTTAATGGTTTCGGTTTCGTATTGATCTTCGAAGAAATAAAGGCTTTGTAATACATCGGCTTGTTTAATGTAACAAGAGCGCAGTATTCTGTCCCATGACCAATGCTTGTTAATGGGTGATTCTTTTGCGGGAATTTCACTTACAGGTTTGAGTTCCTTGTCGAGGAAACCGTCTTGTTGCAAAAATACGCCGTGTTTTTTGTCATAGGGGAAGTAGAGATTTTCGCAAATGCGTTTCCATTTCGAGATTTCATCCGATTCGTTAAAATTGGATTTGGTTACAATGCGTTGCCACTCTTCCGGTATGGTTTGTTTTACGTAATTAATGGCATCCATGGTATATTGCATGGTCCACTGGGCTATTTTTAATGTATGCCAGTTATTATTTACGTTATTTTCATATTCATTGGGTCCGGTAACGCCCAGCATTACATATTTTTGTTTGTCTTCGGAGTAGTTTACGCGCTGCGACCAGAACCGAGAAATGCCAATCAGTACTTCCAGACCATAATCGGCGAGGTAGCGTTTGTCTTCAGTATACCTGATGTAGTTAAAAATGGCATAAGCAATGGCACCGTTGCGGTGAATTTCTTCAAAGGTAATTTCCCATTCGTTGTGACATTCTTCGCCGTTCATGGTTACCATTGGGTAAAGGGCAGCTCCATCTTTGAAACCTAATTTTTCGGCATTTTCAATGGCTTTTTGTAAATGCTTAAAACGATAAATGAGCAGGTTTCTGGCTACTTCGGGCTCAGATGTGCTGAGGTAAAAGGGCAGGAGATAGGCTTCGGTATCCCAATAGGTGCTGCCGCCATATTTTTCGCCTGTAAAGCCTTTGGGGCCAATATTCAACCGCTCGTCCTGGCCTGTATAGGTTTGGTTGAGTTGGAAAATGTTGTATCGTATGCCTTGCTGTGCAGCTATGTCGCCTTCTATAGCAATATCACCATGATTCCATTTCTCTTTCCAGGCTGCCTTTTGCTCATCGAGAATGGTGCAGAAACCTTTGCTTTTGGCATAAGCCAGTACTTCGGAGGCCGCTGTTTTTAAATCGCTGTTTTTATGGTACATTGAGGTTACAACCGCGACGTATTTGTAGATGGTGGTTGTCTTTTTTTCGTCCAGTTTGATGTTTAATTTATGGGCGATATATTTTTTTTCTTCTACAGAGTCAAATTGTGTCAGCGACTGGGGCGTACCATCAACTTCAAGCGAGTAATGCATGGCATAGCAGGCCCTGAAGTGGGTTTTGCGTGTTTCGGTAATGAGGTATGGTGCTCTTGCTGAGGCTGATTTTTCTATTTCGTCCCAGAAGTGCTCGTCGTAGTTGGCGTCTTCGTTTTTAATGTCGCCATCAATGGGCAGTAATATTTCCGTTTTTGCTGAAAAGTTTAGTGGTGTAATGCTATATTTGATTGCACCGAGCTCATCGTTTATAATGCTGAGCATGCGTGTGGAGTGTATTTTAACTTTTTTGCCATCGGGAAATTCAGCTGTATAAATTTTGCTGAAATGACCGTTTTGCATGTCGACTTCACGGTGGAAGTCGGTTAATTTAAGTTTATGCGGATCGAGTTTCTGTCCATCTATCTTAATCAGAATACCCGTCCAATCCGGGGCATTGAGCACTTTGGCAAAATATTCCGGATAGCCGTTTTTCCACCAACCCACACGGGTTTTATCCGGGTAATAGACGCCACCGAGGTAATTTCCCTGCAGGCTGTCGCCTGAGAAGTATTCTTCAAAGTTTCCTCGTTGTCCAAACTTTCCATTCCCCAAACTGAAAATACTTTCAGATATACGGTTGTATTCCGGCTTGTAGCCTTCTTCTATAATTTTCCACGGATGATGTGTAATGTAGTTCTTCACGGTGCTGATTTATTTTTGTTCTTTTTTAATTTATTTCAATTCTAAGATTAATACACTTCGGGCTGGTGTTTTGAGATTATCCAGCTTATATTCCTCTCCTGAAATTATATCTGTACCGGATTTAAAGCCCTGAGTACGCTCATAAAAATGAGTTGTGTTTATTTCTGCAGGTTCATTATTTTTATTAAAAACAACCATAACAGTTTTGTCATCGTCATAACGGAAATAGGTGTATGTTCCGTCATGTGTTGGGGCATATTGCATGAGATCACCTGTGTGAATCACAGGGTTGTTTTTTCTCCAGTTTAAAAGTTTTTTAATAAATTCCTGAGCTTCTGTCTTGATCTCAGGTAAATTTTTGCCTTCAAAAGCATTGCTTTTGTCACCAGGCCAACCTCCGGGAAAATCTTCCCGTATTTGACCATGGTCGTGTGCTTTAATGTTGCTCATGAGGATTTCAGTTCCATACTGAATTTGCGGTATCCCCCGCATTGTCGATATATACGTGATTCCCATTTTAAAAAGGTCAATATCTTCATTTACTTGCCGGTAAAAACGGTCCATATCATGATTATCGGGAAAAATAACCAGATTCATTGGTTCAGGATAAAGGTAATCATTGGCAAGCTTTTCATAAACTTTGATAAAGCCGGTGTTCCAGCCCTCCTTTTCAGTGAGCGCATCAACAAGTGAGACTTGAATTGGAAAATCCATCAAACTGGGTAAGCATGATGAAAAATCTACCGGCAGGTTGCTTCCCCTTTGCCATTTTGCCAACACGGCTGGATCAAGGCTCCATTCTTCACCCACAATATTAAAATTGGGGTATTCTTCCATAATGTGGCAAGTCCATTGGTTAAGAAAATCCGCATCTGAGTATGGATGCGTGTCATGGCGTATTCCACCCAGATTAGCCTGTTCGATCCACCAAACGGAGTTATAGATTAAATAATCTGCCAGTAACTTGTTATCCTGGTTCATGTCGGGCATGGCATCTACAAACCAACCCTGTTCAAAAAGTGTTTTGTCTGCCTGCGATGCATACGGATCGTGCAGGGTCACCCTTCGGTGGTTGGTGTTTGTTTTTTGTTCCGGGTAATGTACCCAGTCCGAAGATGGGGGATCCTGCATCCACCAGTGGTTGGCTCCGCAGTGGTTCATTATCATATCCTGAATGAGTTTTATCCCTCTTTTGTTGGCTTCCTCGCTTAACTTCAGGTACTGTTCATTGGAGCCCAGCCTGGGGTCGACTTTGTAAAAATCTGTTATGGCATATCCATGATATGAGGCTCTTGGCATGGCATTTTCCATCACCGGATTGAGCCACAGGGCTGTAAACCCCATTTCTTCAATATAGTCGAGGTGGTCGATAATGCCTTGTAAATCTCCTCCATGGCGGCCATAGTCATCAGCGCGGTTTAATTTGTCTTTATATCCGTCAATCTCGTCGTTTTGAGGATTGCCATTGGCGAAACGGTCGGGATATAGCAGGTAAATGACATCGGAGCTGTTGAATCCGGCTCTGGATGCCGAATGTTTTTTTCTTGCTTTTAATTCATAGTCTATGGAAATTTCTTCATTCCCATTTTTACTGAGTGAAATATTGATTTTGCCGGGTTTTGTATCACGGGCAATGTTCAAATAAATGAAAAGATAATTTTTGTTTGAGGTGGATATGGCTTTTTTGAGTTCCACATTCGGATGATTGACGGTAGTTTTCAGACTGCCGATATTGCTTCCGTAAAGCATAATCTGCACTTCGCTATGTTTCATCCCTGTCCACCAAAATGCGGGTTCTATGCGTTTTATTTCATACTGGCCAAAAGTTGAATTGCTGAAAGCAAAAGTGCTCAATAAAACAAAAAGGATGGTTTTTTTAATGGTCCTCATTTGCTGGATTTTAACCTAAAATTTTGAATTGGTAGCTTATAAGTTAAAAAGTCCACTCACCGGTGCCGGTGAGTGGGCTTTTTTTATTTGTTGTGCATATCTTACTTGGCTTGTTCTACTGTGTAAGAATATGGGTATTCACTAAGATCTAATGTGAATGTCCATGTACCTGCGCTAATATCAATATCGGCACCATATTCTTCAGGTATTCCATCACCTTCATCATCTCCATAGTTTAGTGGATCCCAAAGGTCGTTTGGACGGAACTTAAACTTACCGTTTGTAACTGTTTCGGTTAGTGTCCATACATTATCTTCAGGCACGTAAGTCATGTCAATATCGCTATCCCAACCATCGGGCATTGCTGAACCGATTACACCCCAATCGGTTTCATACATGTCGTAAGTGTAATCGTAAGTGCTTACTGTCACCTGATAATATCCTGAATCTACTGGTATATAACCCTGATCGTTGAATAAGCTTTCGTCAAGGTCAACGTCATTATCAGGTCCTGTAGGATTGTCACTACCCATTATTGTTTCACGTGCTTCATCGGCAAACTGAATTTCATTTGCATTAGCAATATAAATGTAGCCTTCATATAACCCATCTGCAACTGGCATTAGATAACCCAACGATGTATCTGCACTTCCAAATACGAAAAGCTTTTCGGGTTCAAATGGAGGTTCATAGGTAGTTACGTTCAATGAAATCGCATTTGTATAGCTTTTTTGCGGAGTTGTTTCTCCAACAATTGAAGCTACACGAACTTCTATATCAGCATTAGAATAAGATCCAAAGCCAAGTTTTTTAGTCAAAGCCAGGTTTAAGTCAAAAACTGATACTGACGCTTGTGTAGTGTCTGTAACTGTAGTTAACTCAACTGCATTTTCGAAATTATTTCCTGCTGTATCTACTTCGATGGTATAATCGAAAATTGTGGGAATAGTGTATTCGATTGGAGACCAGCTAAATATAGCAAAATCGTCTTTTGCAATTGAATCTGCAAGAACGGGCTCATACTCTCCTGCAGCTAGTTCATAGAGCGAAAAATCGCCTACTTGTTCCAGCACCGGATCATCAAAGTCTTCTTCGCATGCAATCAGCAGTCCGATGCCCAGAATCGCTAATATTATATATTTTAAATGTTTCATTTTTTACTAATTTTAAAAATTAATAATTTGGATTTTGCTCCAAATTGGTATTGGCGTTTACATCTGAAGCCGGCAGTGGGAAAAGGTTGTATTTAGAATCTGTTGCTGTACCTTCTTTTATATCACCTTTCCATGGCCACACATAATCTCCGCCGGTAAACTTATTAAAGCGAATAAGGTCGGTACGGCGGTGACACTCCCAATACAACTCACGAGCTCGTTCATCAAGGATGAAATCCAAAGTGAGGTCCACCAAGTCAATGTCTCCCGAGGCGTCACCGTAGGCACGCTGACGGATTTGATTCATATAAATCAATGCCTGGCCATCTGTACCTCCATTACCGCCTCTTAGTACAGCTTCAGCGTACATTAAGTATACATCTGCCAAACGAAACATTGGAAAGTCGGTATCCGGATAAGTTACGTCTGAACCCGGAGCTCCTGTACTGGTGACATTTTTGAATTTACCAACAGCATATCCTTGTTGAAAATCTGAAATATCATTTATTTCCAAAGATTGTCCGTATGTTTCATCATAAAAGAGTGCACGTGAGTCCTGCGGGTCGTTAAATTTATCGACTAATGCACTGGTAGTACGGGTACCACCCCAGCCGCCTGATAAGCCAAATTCTTCCGGAGGTATATCGCCACCTAATGCAGCACTTATAATGAAAGTAGTTCCACCATAAGTTCTGGTTTCGATACCATCAAAATTGATTGAAAATATTACCTCCTCGCGCGTGGGCAAGTTATCGTTATCTGCAAGGAATAAATGTTCATAATTGTCTGCCAAATCGTAAGGTCCCTGGTTCATTACTTTTTTAGTGTAGGTAATACATTCTGTGTATTTTGGCTCATTGATGTATACTTCTGCATTTAGGTATAATTTAGCCAAAAGGGTCCAAACAGCACCCTGATCTGCACGGCCATATTCATTTGCCCCAACTGCTATTATTGAGTCCTCGATCGCAACTAGTTCCGTTTCAATGAATTCAAAGAGATCTTCTTTGGTTGTTGCCGGTGGCATGTAGGTTAAAATAGGATCATCTTCTGTTACAAAAGGCACTCCGCTTCCGAACAGGTCAAGGGCGTGCCAGTAACTTAGTGCACGCAAGAAGCGCGCTTCCTTGCGATACTCTGCTACCTTTGCTTTTGTTTCGGCAGTTTCGCCCCGCTCATCTAATTTAGACACTGTTGTAGCGCGTAAAAACTCATTAGCCAGTGCAATTTGATAATAGATACGGTAGTACATGGCAGCAATGAAATTGTCGCTGGTTCCCCACTCGTGTCTGTGGAAGTCTTTAATGGTTTGGTCGTCCCAGCCAATTACAGCCTCATCGGTTGTTAGTTCCTGGTGTTCCCAATAGGCACGCAGGTACTGACTAAAACCTTCATCAATACCGCTGATATCTGGCATGCCTGCAGGTCCTTCCTGTCCGGACACGGCAAGTCCGGCGTATAATTTGGCCAGAAATGCTTTATATGCACCCGGCTCATCAAAAGCAGCTTCTGCTGTTGTTTCATCCGGGTCTATTGGCTCTGTATTAAGATCATCTACACAAGAAGCGAAGATGAAAACAAAGCCCAATAAAATAGTTGTAAGTTTGATCAAATATTTCATTTTACTGTTGTTTTTTGGATTAAAAGTTTACGTTTACACCCAATACATAGGCAGTTGGACGTGGGTAAAAGTTATTGTCAATACCACCTGATATTTCAGGATCAATACCATCATATTTGGTTATTACAAAGGCATTGTTCACAGTTCCTGTAACGGTAAGGTTTATACCCTGATTGGCTAAATTTTCAAATTTATAGCTCAACGAAATGTTGTCCATTCTGAAGAAGGATGCATTTCTCAAATAGTAGTCTGACATATAATAAGCATTTTCAAATTCTGATTCAGACACACTACTAACAATATTGCTCAGATAAGGTCCTTCTGATCTGTATAAGCGCTGGTAAATAGCATTTTCAGACTCGGCATTGTAATAAACGTAGTTGCCAAAGTTGGCTCTCCCGGAGAATGAAAAATACCAGTTTTTATAACTAAACCCTGTATTAATGCCAAATGATACATCGGGAGCGGGATCCTCTTTGTGTACTTTGTCACTTTCGGTTATTTGCCCGTCACCATCCTGATCAACAAAAGCACCAGGTATCGGGTCGCCATTATCGTCATAGATTTGTTCGTAGACAAAGAATGAACTGTAAGGATACCCGACAGTATGCATTTGAATGTTACTACCAACACCACCTGAAATACCACCCGTAGCTACACCTAAATAATCAGGATTGTCTGATTGAGTTAATTTGGTGATCTCGTTCTGGTTATATGTCATGTTAAGGCCAACATCCCATACCATATCTTTAGTAGAGATTGGCTTGGTATTAATTGAAAACTCAATACCTCTATTCTCCATGTCACCTAAATTGGTGTATATATAATTTGACAGGTTACTACCGGCTGCTACCGGAATATAATTAAGCAGATCTTTGGTTTTGCGCAAATATACATCGATTGAACCTGTAATGCGATCTTCGAGGAAACCATAATCCATTGCAACATTATAAGTTGTTGTTTCTTCCCATTTTATATCTGAATCATACGGTTCTGGTCTGATTGTTTGATAATATGAGTTTCCAAACAAATATGAGGCTCCTGAAAGGCTTCGGGTATATCTTTGCATATGAACATAATAACCACCAACATTTTGCTGGCCGGTTACACCCCACCCTAATCGAAGTTTTAGCTGAGATAAAACATCTGCATTATCAAGGAAAGATTCTTCATGAATTTTCCACCCCAGTGCTACTGATGGGAATATGCCAGAACGTGTACCTTTTGAAAATCTCGAAGTATGGTCGTTACGGAGTGTAAAAGTCAATAAATATTTATTGGCCATTGTATAGTTCAAACGCCCATAAAACGACAATAAATAGAGTTCTGCCGGATCATTGATATATCTGGTTTCCGAAGAGTCATGGGCCACATTAGAATTAATGGCATCATTGTCTTCCCAGAAGTGTTGCCATGAGTACCCTGCCATAGCATCTATTTTACTGTCAATTGCTGATATTTCTTTCACGTAGTTTAAGTAGAAATCAAGCAATTCGTTTTTCTTCTCCTGGGTATAGGTATTGTCTGTTCCACCACCATGACCTGCATCGTAGGCGAAAGCTGCATTTTGCGGAACATACACATCACCTTCACCTTTTGAGTAATCGTAACCCAGGTTGAGGATCGCTTTTAATTCAGGCAAGAAATGAAATTTGTAATCAATTTTTGCATTACCAATAAAACGATTTACGGTAGATTTATCATCTCTTTGTTCGAGCAAGGCAACCGGGTTGGCTGTGGCAAGTGCTACAGGATGTCCATTGTCTTGTAGTCTTGCATAATATCCACCCCAATCGGTTTCTCCGAGTACAGGGATACCGCTATAAGTTGTATCCCGGTTTACGGGTTGGGTTGGATCGTGCTGAATAGCAGCTCCAATGGCGCCGCGGTCGGCAAATGTATTATTGGTTACACTTCCTTTTGCATTGATGTTAAGCTTTAAATGGTCATTCAGGAATGATGGGTTAAGGTTAAGCGAACCTGAGAAACGCTCATTATTGTCAGTCCTTAGTATACCATTATTATTGGAATAACCTACAGAAGCGCGGAATGGCAGTGTTTTGTATGCACCGGCAATTGAAACGTTGTGTTCTGTTCCCATGGCATTTTGATAAATTTCATCCTGCCAATCTGTGCTGGCGTTTCCAAGCATATCAACATGAGTTGGATGTCGCTCTTCAATCAACGATCTGAATTCATTTGCTCCCAATACATCTACACGTTTATTAGAGGTATAGGCATTCAGTTTACCGTTATAGTTAACCTTTAATTCTGATCCTACTTCAGATTTTTTTGTGGTGATTAGTATTACACCGTTTGATGCGCGTGAACCATAAATGGCTGTTGCCGAGGCATCTTTCAAAATCGTGAAAGACTCAATGTCATTGGGGTTGACGGCATTCAGTGGGTTACGCGAACCAGAAATACCACCACCTGCCAACGGCACACCGTCTACAACAATCAATGGATCGTTTGAAGCTGTAAGCGAAGATCCACCACGAATACGGATCGTAGAGCCTTCTCCAGGAGCACCACTGTTGCTGGTGATTTGCACACCGGCCACTTTACCCGTAAGGAGATCCTGTGGGGAGGTGATAGCTCCCACATTGAAGTCTCTGGAGTCAATGGCCTGCACAGAACCTGTGGCGTCTTCTTTTTTGGTTGTACCATATCCAATAACCACAATTTCGCTCAGCGACTCAATGTCGGGAAAAAGTGCCACATCAATCTCTGTGCGGTCTCCTACCGGGATTTCTTCTTTCATATAGCCTACAAAAGAAAAAACCAACACAGCGTCGTTTCCCGGAACTTGTATACTGTATTGGCCTTTTGCATCTGAAATTGTACCCTGGGTCGTGCCTTTTATCGTCACATTTACACCGGGTAAGGTGCTGCCCTCTTCGTCCTGTATTTCACCCGATACGGTCTTTTGCGCATACATACCAGATGTTACAGTCAAGAGCCCCACCATTAGTAAAAATCTAAGTGTGTTTGTCTTTAAAATTTTCATTGCATATAGTTTTAAATCTAATAGGGAACTTTAATCAAAAAATTAATCGCTTCTTTTCTGGAAATAACTTAAAAATGATTTAATGTTTTTTTAACATTTCTCTTATACAAAAATATTCTTTATGGCATTAAAATCAAGAAATTAGAGACTTTTTTTTACGCAAACGAGACCGCAAACGATTGCGAGTTAATTTCGTTAAATTATTTTTTAATTGTATCTTTCAAAATGCTTAACAAATAAGTATAAGGTACTGTTTAAATTTGTAATACAGCAATTTACGGATAAATTGGGTTAAAATCAAGTTAATATTGAAGTATAATTTAAGAGATATTAACATTTAAAGGATATTTTTGTAGACAAATCCCTCGTAATATGAAACGAACTTTTATTACAATTAAAGATATAGCTAAAACCTTAAGTATATCTGCCTCAACAGTTTCAAGGGCACTTAAAGATCACCCCGATATCAGTCAGGAAACCAAAGACCGGGTGGTTGCCTATGCTCGTGAAATGGGGTATCAGCCTAACTCCATAGCACTTAGCTTAAAGAATCGCCAAAGCCATGTTATTGGCCTGATTGTGCCGGAAATTGTACATCATTTCTTTTCTTCCGTCATTAGCGGCATCGATGAGGTAGCCAGTAAGGCCGGTTACAATGTAATTATCAGCCAGTCCAATGAGTCATTTGAACGTGAAATACACAATACAAAAACCTTACTTGGAAGCCGTGTAGATGGCATGTTGATTTCCAGAACGAAAGAAACAGTGGATTATGATCATTTCAGGCATATTGATGCTGCAGGTGTTCCAATGGTGTTTTTTGATCGCACCTGCCAGGGTGTAAATGCCGATAACGTGATTATTGATGACAAGCAAGCTGCTTATGATGCAACCGAATACCTTATTAATACAGGGTGTAAAAATATTGTACACCTGAAGGGGCCTGAAAATCTCACTATCAGTCACCAACGATTGACAGGTTATCGCCAGGCGCTTGAGAAACATAATATTGCCTACAGCGATAAAAATGTGATTGAAGCAGATAATTTCGAAAAAGGAGAAGCCGCGGTAAGGCATTTGTTAAGAGATAATTATTTACCCGATGCCATTTTTACTGTGAACGATTTAACGGCGCTCGGAGCAATTGCTGCATTAAAAGACGCAGGTGTGAAGATTCCGGAACAGGTATCGGTCGTCGGGTTTACAAATGGCGTTATTTCCAGGCTTTCTGATCCACCACTGACCACCATTGAACAAAATGGTTATCTCATGGGAGAGAAGGCAGCCAAAATGTTGCTGGAACGTATCAATAGCGATGAAGAATTGCCCTCAAGAACTGAGGTGATTCCCACTAAACTTATTTTGCGAAAATCAACTTACTAATACGGGTTTTGTTTCATTTGAAAAGCATTATGCAGGAAAATTGTTAAGCATGAATCTTTAATAATGCCATTTAACTCTAAAATTGTGTCAGCCCTTTTTGACTTTAACATGACTACCCTATATTGATTTCTCATTTTTTTTTTCTACTTTAGCCGCAACTTAAAAATGATTTAGTTTTTTACTTTCTCTTAAAAGAGTCCTTTTCGGGCCTCTATATAGGTTTTTTTGACCTATTTTTGTATTGCACATAAATGACGAGAATTAGCATATTTTGTTTTCGGCGTGTCGATTATATTTAATTAAACGGCATGCAGAATTAAAATATATTGGCATTCGGGTAGTTAAAGACTACCTTATAAGTCAAAAATGTCAATTAATGCTTTGGAACGAATTAATAACCTCACGGTTTGGATAGCTGAGACGTGGGCATAAAAAATTAAGTTGATGAAACCTCCATGACAAGGCTTTTGACACACTTCGCCTTCGCATAGCTTTCGCTTCCCTTCGGTCGCCATAGGCTTGCCGCAGGTGAAACGCTATAGCTTCAGCGGAGCAAGGCACGACCATGATTATTTGGAAGAATACCGTTAAGGTTCTGTGTGTTAGCTAAAAGGAGGTTCCCTCCGATAGCTATCGGATGACCATTAAAAATTAAAATATAAACGGATGAAACAAAAGCCTAAATTAAGTTTTTGGCAAATTTGGAATATGAGTTTCGGATTTCTCGGGATTCAATTTGGGTTTGCCTTACAGAATGCCAATGTTAGTAGAATATTCGAAACATTAGGCGCAAATATCGATAATATTCCAATACTTTGGATAGCTGCCCCTGTTACAGGTTTAATTGTGCAGCCGATTATCGGTCATTGGAGCGATAAAACCTGGAGTCGTTTGGGCCGTCGCAGACCCTTCTTTTTGATAGGTGCGATATTGGCTTCCATAGCATTAATTATTATGCCCAACTCACCGGTTTTATGGGTAGCTGCAGGAATGTTGTGGATCATGGATGCGTCCATTAATATTTCGATGGAGCCCTTCAGAGCCTTTGTAGGCGATATGTTGCCTTCCTCGCAGCGCACTGCTGGGTTCGCCATGCAAAGTTTTTTTATCGGTACAGGAGCAGTGGTAGCTTCTTTGCTACCGTATATGATGACCAACTGGTTCGGATTTTCGAACACGGCCCCGGAAGGCGTTATCCCCGATTCGGTGAAGTTTTCGTTCTACGTGGGTGGAGCTGTATTTTTCCTTGCGGTATTGTGGACAGTGATTAGAAGTAAGGAATACTCCCCGGAAGAATTGAAAGAATTTGAAGACCATAGCGAAGATGCAGGTGAAAATGACTACTCTGAGACCGGACCAGAAATAAAAAAATCGTTTCGTATTGGTATAATTTCATTTGTGGTGGGAGGCGCATTAAGTCTCTTGTTTTATTACGTACACGTTGAAAAAGAGGTGTTTATACTCTCGTTTGGATTGATGGCTTTTGGTGTGTTTGAAGCCCTTTCTGCTTTATTGCAGCAACGAAAAGTAAAGAACGGTTATACTTCCATCTTTAACGATTTGAATAATATGCCATTGGCTATGAGGCAGTTAGCTATTGTGCAGTTTTTCTCATGGTTTGCGCTGTTTGCCCTTTGGATTTATACTACCAATGGTGTTACCGCCGACAAGTACGATATGGGCGTAGATCAGCAAATGGTTAAATTCCTGAATAATCAGGTGGATAATTTAGAAGCAGGAAATAAAATTGATACGGCCCGTGCAGCAGAACTCAGGCAGGAGCAGGAGGCGTACCGTAAATATATTGAAAACGGAGAAAAAGCCTCTGCGCGGGTTAATCTTGTAAAGTTCTACCTGAGTGACCACATTTTTGAGGAAAAAGAGGTATTAGAAGTGCTTCAAAACAGGTTAAACAATATTGAAGGTAAACAAAAAGATGAGCGCATAGTAGAACTGTTACAGGAGTTAGAGAAACAAGAAAATCGTAAATCACCTGATGTACCATACGAGGTGCTTAAGGATGTGAATCAACTTGCCGGAGAGGGTTTAGTGACACTGCCTCAAAATATGGAGGATAAATTTCCATATTATATCAGATTAAAGGAAATACGCAAAAATTATAATGATGGCGCTGATTGGGTTGGTGTAGGTTTTGGTGTGTATAATGGATTTGCCGCAATATTTGCCTTTTTCCTTATGTTTTTGGCGCGTATCACTAACCGGAAAATAACCCACATGATATCTTTGCTTGTGGGTGGATTAAGTTACCTGGCCATATTCTGGGTGCAGGATACATCATGGGTATTACTCCTGCCTTTTGTCGGTGTAGGACTTGCATGGGCGAGTATTCTCGCTATTCCTTATGCCATATTAACAGGCTCTTTGCCACAAAACAAAATGGGCGTTTACATGGGAATTTTCAATTTCTTCCTTGTAATACCTCAAATATTGGCGGCGAGTCTTTTAGGATTTATGATTAAATTTTGGTTTGCCGAAAAGGCTATATACGCGCTTGTGCTTGGAGGTATTTCGCTCCTCATTGCAGCTGTTTCTGTCCTTTTTGTGAAGGATGAGGATTGACATGGTATAAAATAATAATATAGAAAAGGAAATCCCGATAGTGGCCATGTTGCTACCGGGATTTCTTTTTCCTGTTTTGTGCAATGGGGTACCCAATTTTGGTATAACCCTACTTTTTTTGCTTCAGGTCAAAAAAAGTAGGCAAAACCGCGTGACGCCATAGCTTTAGCGTTTCACCTGCGGCAAGCCTTCGGCGACCGAAGGGTGGCTCAAAAACCCGCCGCTTACAGAAAAATGCTAAAAATCCACTCGTTATGGCTAAAGTTTACGAACTCACTCCGATTTTTTAGAAAAATCGGAGCTCAAACAGCGCAAACTTTGACGCCATAACAAGCAGATTTTCATTCGGTTATAGTTAATTTTAATTGTCGGACCCGCCTGCCATAGTAGTACGGCGGGCAGGTGTAGCTCGCCATGAACCGGTTAAATCTTGTTTGTAAGTTATGTGTATGTACCTTGCAATTATTGCTGTATGTGTAAGGATCATGTCATGGCTCGGTTCTTAAAGTATTTTTCTTCATGCGGCTTCGAAGTAACTTTCTAAAGTCTAAACAATTGACAAGGTCCAATGCGGGCTGGCCTGATCAAATTGGCG